>CAZTNL010000008.1:0-16072 GCA_964614885.1 uncultured Calditrichaceae bacterium
ACAAGTCAGAGGTCAAAGGGCTGACGGCCAAGTTCGTGGTCGTGCGCGATATCGTACGCGCCGGCGAAGGCGCAGCCGGCTACCAGGCGGTTGCCACCAACCTGCCGAACGACCCGGCCGTGCACAAGAAAAAAGGCACGAAGAAGACCTTTTGGAAGAACATGTTTACGGCGCGCTTCAACGCGATCATCACGCCCGTGAGCCAGCGGCTCATCGACGAATCACAGGTGCGGTATCTTTCCGACGAGGGTTTTTTTCAATTCGTGCTCATGCATGAAATCTGCCACGCCGTGGGTCCGCGCACCGTAAAAGTCGGCCCGAAGAAAGGCATGGCCGCCAACGCCGCCATCGGCCCCAACTACAACGCGCTGGAGGAGTGCAAGGCAGATGTCGCCGGGCTGCACTCGCTCGCCTACCTCATCGACCAGGGCGTGGTCGAAAAAGCCCGGGAGCAGGAATTTTACGTTTCGTACCTCGGCAGTCTTTTCCGTTCGGTGCGTTTCGGTCTGGGCGAGGCTCACGGCAGGGCGGCTGCCATCGAGCTCAATTATCTGCTGAAAAACGGTGGCATCGCCTACGACGAAGCCAGCGGCCGCTGGTCTGTGGACTTTGCCAACATCCGTGTCGGCATTCAAAGCCTGGCTGCGGATTTGCTCGTGCTGCTTGGCGATGGCGACACCGCCAACGTCGTCTCCTTTTTCGGCGAGTGGGCGCAGATGACGCCGCTGCTGCAGAAGAGCCTGGATTCAGTCAGCGATTTACCGATCGATGTTCTGCCCCACTATTCCATCAAGTGGGAGTAGAAATCCCTTTACCGCGGGCGCGCCGGAGGCGATGGCAGCCTCCGGCGCGGTCTGCCAATCCACAAATTCATTCTCTGGGACCATCTCCGTTCAAGCTCAGGGTCGGAGATTTTTGTTGACATTTGCCTCTTCTTTCGGTTAAATTCGATTTACTGAAACTTGCAACCGAAGGCCCGGCCGGTAGTTTTTGTTCGACCCTGCATTGAAGTCGGGAACTGAAAACATACACCAGGGAGCCAGCTTGATACGAGGCCGCGAAAAGTGGGCCGCGGAACCGGGGCATTTTCGGATTCATCGTTCAACATGCGTGTTCATCCTCGCCTGTGCGTCTATTCTAACTCTGTTTGGCGTTGCTGCCGGCAAAGAAAAGCCCCCTTTCGAGCCGCTAAAGGTGCGGATTGGCGCCTACGAGAACCCTCCGAAAATCTTTGTTGATAACAACGGAAATGTATCCGGCTTCTGGCCCGATCTCATCGCTGAGATTGCGAGTAGGGAGGGCTGGCGTGTAGAATACGTTTTCGGAACCTGGAGCGAAGGCCTGGAGCGGCTGCGGCGGCACGAAATCGACATCATGCCCGACGTGGCCTTTACTGAAAAGAGAACACACGAGTTTTTTTTCTCGGAACGGACCGTGCTCATGAGTTGGAGCAGACTCTATGTTCATAAGCATGAGACGACGATCCGCTCTATTCGCGATCTCGACCATAAGCGGATCGCGGCTTTGCGCAGCAGCGTCAACCTTGATGGCGATGGCGGGCTGAAAGATATCGTGCGCGGTTTCAATCTGGATTGCACGTTCGAGGAACTGGACGACTACGGTCAGGTGTTTCGGGCGATTTCGGAGGGCCGCGTCGATGCCGGCGTGACCAACAGGAATTTCGGCAACCGCTACGCAGCCGACTATGACGTTGAAAAGACGCCGATTATTTTTCAACCGATCAATATGAAATTTGCGTTGCCCCGCGGCCTCCGGTTGGCGCCCCTGCTCCTCAGAGGTATAGACAAGCGCATGACGGAACTGATCGAGGCCGCGGACTCGCCCTACTACCAATTGCTCGCGAAATACTTCGAGGCTGAGATCGCGCGAAAGCCGGTGATGGTATTCCCACAGTGGGCAAGCCGTGCGCTCCGGGGTGGCGCTTTTCTGCTGATCACCTTTTTGGTCGCGGTAATCGTTTCCAGAATTCAGGTGCGGCGAAAGACGAATGAGGTGCGCCAGAAAAACGAGGCCCTGGCCGCGGAGAAGGAGCGCCTCGCGGTTACCCTGGCCAGCATCGGCGATGGGGTGATCGCGACCGACCTCGACGGCAAGGTGGTATTGCTCAACAAAGTGGCTGAGCGGCTCACCGGGTGGCCGCAGGAGGAAGCGAACGGGCAGCCGCTCGAAAAAATCTTCAACATCGTTGACGAAAAGACGCGCAAGCCCCGCACCGACCCCGTGCGCAGCGTGCTCGATTCCGGCGAAATCGTCGGCATGGCCAACCACACCGTGCTCGTCTCCAGGAATGGCAGAGAAATGAGCATTGCCGACAGCGGCGCTCCCATTCGCGACCCGCAGAGCAAGATTATCGGCGTCATCCTGGTTTTCCGCGACGTGACCGATAAGCGCCGGATGGAGGAAGACGCGCTCAAGGTCCGCAAACTGGAATCGGTCGGTGTGCTTGCCGGTGGCATCGCGCACGATTTCAACAACATTCTGGTATCGGTCATCGGTAACATCGGCATGGCTTTGACCGGGATCTCTCCAACGGATGAGCGCTATGACCTGTTAAAGGAGGCCGAAAAGGCGTCCCTGCGTGCCCGGGATTTGACGCAGCAACTGCTCACCTTTTCGAAAGGGGGCGAGCCGGTAAAGGAAATCGCCTCCATCGATGCGATCATCCGGGATTCCGCCGATTTCGTCCTCCGCGGCAGCAACGTGCGCTGTGAGTACCGCTTCAGCGATGACCTCCATCTCCTCGAAATCGATACCGGACAAATAAGCCAGGTCATTCAGAACATCGTGATGAATGCCAACCAGGCGATGCCGGATGGCGGGGTCATTATGATCACGTGCGGGAACTGCGACGATGCGGCCGCCGAAGAACCTGTTCTCGGCAGAGGAAAGTATGTAAAAATGAGAATAAAGGATCAGGGCGTGGGGATTCCGGCTAATCTGGTCGAGCGGATATTTGACCCCTATTTTACCACCAAACACCAGGGAAACGGCCTCGGGCTCTCAATAACGCACTCGATCATTCGGAAGCACGACGGGCATATTGCTGTGCATTCCGAGCCCGGGAAAGGTAGCACGTTCACGATTTACCTGCCGGCCTCGGAGAAGTCAGTGCCGGCCTCGGTCGCCCGCAGCGCTGATGCCGTGGAGGAATGCAGTGGCAAAATCCTGCTTATGGATGATGACGAGATGGTGAGAACGGTCACGCGGACAATGCTCTGCCGCATTGGTTACGAGGTCGTTCTGGCCGAAGATGGCAGGGAGGCGCTGGCGCAGTACGAGCAGGCGATCGCTGCCTCCGCTCCGTTTGACCTGGTTATCGTCGACTTGACCGTTCCGGGCGGCATGGGCGGCAACGAGGCCGCGAAAGCCATTCGGGCCATCGATCCGGAGGCCCGCATTGTCGTCTCCAGCGGTTACTCGACCGATCCGATCATGGCCAATTACCGCGATCACGGCTACTGCGCCACCATCGTCAAACCCTACCAGCTCCCGGAAATCCGGAAGGTTCTGCGCCAGGCGCTGCAGTAGACAAACGTCTTCGGCTCAGGCTTCCTTCAAGTCGATAAGCAAGTCCACAGCTTCCGGGATAGGGTCGGATTTCAACGCGGCCAGAGCGTCTTCGACATACCCGACCTGCCGCATGCCGAGCAGCACGCAGTCGACGCCGGGCGTGGACACGAGGACACGAAGGGCCTGCTGCGCAAGACTGGGGGACGTGGCCAAATCGCCGTTGAGGCTTTTCAGCTTGCCGGAGAACTTGATGCTGCGTTCCTGCGCCTGGTTTTCATATTTGCGCGAAATGGCTTCGAAAAAAGCGATGGCCATGGTCGCATAGGCGTCTCTCCATTTTTCCCAGGCGTCGCCGCTGATGCCCTGGCTCAGATAGCTGAGGGAATTCATGGTCTGCGGAAACAGCAGATTCTGGCGCACGTGATCCCATTGCTCCCAGTCCTGAAAGTAACTCAGCGCATTGTCGAGCTGCCGCGACAGCGCGAACAGTTTCTCCAGCTTCTCTTTTGGGATGTCTACTTTGATCTTGCCGATGAATTCGTCGCGGTACTGTTTTTCCAGTCGCTGCAGGGTCGTGAGTTTTTTATGGAAGGTCTCGGTGATCGAACGTGGCTCTGTTTCCCGAAAATTCGCCAACCGTATCATGCTGTTGCCGAATGCAGCATTCAACGGCCGGTTCACCATCGTTGCCAGGCCCTGCTCTCTGGCAAGCTGCAGCAAAGTGGACTCTCCGCTCGCCTGGTTGGTTTCGGTGGCGGCCCCGCTTTCGAGCAGGTTGAACGGAAATTGAATGACCTGGAAAGAGTGCTTTTGCGACACCTTCCGTGCCTGTTCAAGCAACTTCTCAAGCGAGGTAAACTCCGGCTCTTCTGCCGGCGCCGGCAAGGTATTCGATGAAACTCCGTACGCTTTGATCTTTCCCTCTGCCACTTTTTGTTCCATCCATTCGAAGGCCAGCCGAATGCGTCCGTAGTAGGCGTCCTCAATCTGCTGCCTCGAGCGGCCGTTGGTTTTCTTGCTCTGGGTGAGAAAATACTCCGGGTTGTGCAACAGGTAGACATCCAGGTGCGAGAGATGCAGCCGCTCAAGTGTACGGCTTAGCTGATCCTGCAGAAACTCCGGATGGATACAGTGCCAGCAGCTGTCGGTGTACCGGACCATATCCGGAAATGGCGTGCCTGCGGATTCCTGCTGTTGCGCCAGGGCCATGTTTTGCCCCTGGACATAGCCTGCTTTCGACACCACTACCACTTCGTCGCGATCGAGCTCCCCGCGTTCGAACATCTGCTGCAACAGGTTTCCGATGAGCATTTCGCTGCCACCGTCGCCGTAGTTACTCGAGGTGTCAATAAGATTGATGCCGTTCAACAAGGCATGTCGCAGCGCTTTGCCGTGTTCGGCGGAGTTGTGGTGAATGCGGTAGCCGCCGAATCCGATGCCTGAGACCCGCCAGCCGGTCTTGCCGAAGGTACGGATGGCGTGTTGCGGAATTCGATCCGTTCCGAGTTTTTCGAAATAGGCTTGTGTGCCCTCTGTGGTAGCCATTTATCTTCCCTCTTCTATATTTGAATCCAGTCGATTTCGCCGGCGTCAGCAGCCGCGTTCACTTTTCCTCGACATACGCTTCGGCACGGTTGGGAGCGACTTCCATGTATTCGTTGCAGACGTAGCATTCCTTGCCGGAAACGCCCAGAGAAAACGCGCAGCGCATCGAAGCTATGACGTTTTTCTCCATCGTCATAACGAAGATGAAGACCGCGGCGGTGGTCAGTCCGCTGCAGATCAGGAACATGACCTTCAAGCCATAAGCCTCGGCGATGGCGCCGAGCAACACCCCGGCGAGCGAGATGCCAAGGTCGAAGCCGCCATAGTAGAACGAAAAAATCTTGCCACGTGTTTCCTCGGTCGTGTTGTCGGCAACCAGAGCGGTAAGCGACGGCTGGTATGAGCCGAAGCCGAGACCGTAGAGCGCGGCCGATATCAACATCATCGCAGCGCCGGCGGTGGCGCTCAACGAGAGCACGCCTGCGGTCAGCAACAGCAGCGCGGCTACAATGAGCGGGCCGCGGCCGACCCGGTCGGACAGTGGCCCGACGAGCAGCCGGATGAGAAAAGCCGCAACCCCGTAGGTTGTGTAGAACAGCCCCCGGTTGATCTCGATGTTCTTGAGAAAAAGCGGAATGTAGAACATCACCCCGCCGTGCACCAGACCGACGATGAGGATGATAACAAAGGCGACTACAATCCGCCGCTGTTTGACTATTTGCAGATAATTGATCGCCTTTTCTTCGCTTTTTTGCAAGCGCGTCTCTTTGATGAACAGCGACAGAACAAAGCAGCCAAGCGCGAGCGCCGAGGTCATGGTAAACAGCGTGGTGTACCCCCACTTCCCCAGGACGAAGAATCCGAGGGCCGGCCCGCCGGCAAAGGCGATGGTGTTGACCATTCCCGTGTAACTGATGACTTCGCCGCGGTTTTCTTTCGGCGCGGCATCGGTGATGAGGGTAATTGAGGCGGTGCCGAAGGCAGCCAGACCGAGCCCGTGAAACACGCGCACAGGAATCAGGGTCGGGACCGAATGGACGACGACATACACCAGAGGTGCGATGATGAATACCAGCGCGCCGAACAGGAGTACGAGCCGGCGCCCGACGTTGTCGACCTGTTTGCCAACCAACGGCCTGAACAGCAGCACGCCTACCGCGAACGCGCTCATAACGATGCCGATTTGCGATTTGTTGCCGCCGATATCTTCGATGTATTGCGACATCGGCAGCAGTGCCGCCAGGCTGGTGAAAAACAGGATTCTGGCCAGCCAGTTGAGGATGAGCTGGGGTGTAAGGACTTCCTTCGTGAACATGTGTAACGCGTCTCTGTAAACCTAATGATGAACCTGGCGGATTCGCCCATCCTCTGTGGGACGAAGTGGCCGCATGCTTGCAAGCAAAAGTCGGGCAAGATAGGCATTCCCGCCCACTTTTGCAAGCGCCAATCTCGTTCGAAACAGCGCCATGACAAGTGTTGCCCCGGGCCACTCCCGCCGGTTCCGATGCAAGCTTTTCTGTTGCTTTTCTGCGGGTTTTCTGCTATTTTCATTTCATGTATGCGGTTCGCCTCACAATTCTGACGCTGCTCATAGCGGCTACCAACATTCAGGCTCAAAGTCATTTCGAGCGCCGGCAAAATCAGCTGCGCAAGATCCGCGACGAGATCATGAGTGTTGAACGCGCTCTTGCCGCCAGCAAGGAGAAGGAGAACTCCGTCCTCTACGTGCTCAGCACGCTCGACCTCGACATCGATTTGGCGCAAAGCGTCATTCAGAATCTCAAGTCTGAGCGCCGTAAACAAGAGCGGCAGATAGCGAACATTGAGAAGAACCTGAAAAATACGCGCAGCGAACTCGAGCGCCTGAAACAGCAGTTGGGGAAGCGCCTGGTCTACAGCTACAAGTATGGCCGCATGAAGGAGGTCGAGCTGCTGTTTACTGCCCGCTCGTTGAATGAAGGTCTGCTGTGGGTGGAGTATCAAAAACGGCTGTCGCAAAATGACTTTCGTAATTTTATCAAGATCAGGGAGAAACAGGCGGAGATTGCGCGAGACCGCGACCTGCTGAATATCGAACTGCAGCAGAAAAAGAAGCTGCTGGCTGAGAAGCTGAAAGAGGAGAAAAAACTCAAGGCGAAGAAAAAGAAACGGCAGAAAGTTCTGGCCTCGATCCGGCAGAACACCAATCTGTTGGCTCAGCAGCTCGCCGAAAAGGAAAAAGCCGCCAAAGAGGTCGAGCGCCTGATCGTACAGATGGAACGGGCGCCAAAGACCAGGGAATTGGCCCGTCCGGAAACGCCGTTTGCCGAGCTGAAGGGGAGGATGCCCTGGCCGACTCCGGGCCGCATCGTCACCCGCTTCGGACGCTACAAACACCCTGAACTCAAGACGGTCACCGAAAACATCGGCGTGGACATTTCGGCACCGCTGAATCAACCGGTTGTTGCGGTTGCCAGCGGCAAGGTGACCGCCATCACCTGGCAGCGGGGGCGCGGCAATATTGTAATCATTAGCCACTACGGCGGCTACTACTCCGTCTACGCGCATCTCGGCGAAATCCTGGTCAACCTGTCTGAGGAAGTTGAAATCGGTGAGGCTATCGGCAGCGTTGGCGAGTCCGGCTCCCTCAAGGGACCGATGCTTCATTTTGAAATCTGGAAAGGCGCCGAAAAGCTAAACCCCGAGCAGTGGCTTGGAAAATCGACCTAGGCCCGGCCAGGGTCAACTCTCGCGATACGGATCGACTTACGTTAAGATTGGAAGCGGTTCATGCCCTTCGAAAAAATTATAGGACAGGCGCGCGCAAGAAGGTTTTTGCAGCAGGCATTTGAGCGGAAGCGTCTTTCGCACGCATTTCTGTTCGTCGGCCAGAGTGGCATCGGCAAGGAGGCGATGGCGCTGGCCCTGGCAGGACAGATTCTGACGCCGTCAGCGCCCGGAAGCGGCGCGGATCCGCGGGTCGCCGCGCTGACTCATCCGGATCTGAGCGTCATTTTCCCCTCACCGGCCAAGCTTGAGGAGGATGACCGTCGCCGGGTGTTTTCTTCGATGTCTGAAAATCCATACTGCCGGTTACAGCCGTGGGCAAACCCATCGATCTCGATTCACCGTGTTCGTGAATTGCGTGGCAAGGCAGCCTACAAGTCGTTCGAGGGCCACGGCCGCGTCGTGCTGATCCTCGACTGCGAACGCATGACCACCGAGGCGGCGAATGCGTTGCTGAAAATTCTGGAGGAGCCGCCGGACAACATGTATCTGATTCTGGTCTCCTCGAGGCCTAGCCTGCTCCTGCCCACGATAAAGTCACGGTGCCAGGTGCTTAAGTTCGAGCCGCTCGCCACTTCAAGTGTCGAGGCTGCGCTGCGGGCACGCGGGATAGAGGGGGAGCGAGCGCGGCTTGTGGCACGACTGGCAGCCGGCAGCTACCGGCAGGCGCTCGAATTGCTGGATGAAGACGTGCAGGCCAAGCAGGAGATGGCTCTGGAATTTCTGCGGGCGACGATCAAGGAACCGTTTTTGCGGCTGCTCTATGTCGACAAGCTTTTGCAGACGTTCAATCGCAACCTCAAGCCGCTGAGGGAGCTGTTGGCACATCTTCTCATTTGGATGCGGGACCTTCTGGTTTATCGCGAAAGCCAGGGCAAGGATCCCGGGCGGTTTGTGCATGAGAGCCAGATCGAAGTATTGCGAAAATTTAATGATAAATTCCCGAAGGCCGAGTTGCATGCGGCCATTGGCGAAATCGAACGAGCGGTGGAGCTGCTTGACCGTAATGTGCAGGCGAATCTGATTTTGGTCGTCCTGCTGAACAAGCTGCACTCATTGGTACGGAGATAACGATGGCAATTGACGCTGTTGAGCTCAAGTTCAAGGGACAAAAAAGAGAGGTCTTCGCCAACCCGCAACACCTGCACTTCGAGGTTGGCGACTATATTATCGTTCAGGCGGATAACGGCATCGACATGGGCCAGCTCAACCACCTGCAGGATTTGAAAGTGGATGTGGGCGAGGGACAGAAGGTCAAGAAAGTCATCCGCAAGTCGAGTCCGGGCGACCTGGAAAAGCTGAGGAAAAATGAGCAGTCCGAGGAGCATGCCTTGCGGGTGTGCAAGGAGAAGCTCAAGAAACACAAGCTCAAGATGAAGCTGGTCGACTGCGTGTACCAGTTCGACCGAAAAAAGATCACCTTTCATTTTACCGCAGACGGGAGAGTGGACTTCCGCAAGCTGGTAAAAGATGTGGCCGGCGTGTTCAAGACCCGCATCGAGTTTCGACAGATCGGAGTGCGCGACGAAGCCAGGCGGCTCGGAGGCTATGGCGTGTGCGGCCAGCAGTTGTGTTGCAACAAGTGGCTGCGCAACTTTATGCCGGTGACAACGCAGGCTGCCAAGGAGCAGAATCTGTCACTGAACCCATCGAAGCTGGCCGGCGTCTGTGGTCGCCTGAAGTGCTGCCTGATGTACGAACGCGACTTCTACAATCAGGCGATCAAGCAATATCCGGAGCTGGCGAAGCCGATCGCGACCGAACGGGGTGAGGGCATCGTCACCAACGTCGATATTTTCGCAGAGAGCATCGTCGTTCTGTACGACGACGACGAAACCGAGACGCTGAGTCTCGATTACCTGCAGGAGCACGTGTTCAAGTGCGACAACGGTTGTGGCTCCGAGGGGGGCCACGCGGTGACGAACTGAGCCCAAACGACGGGCATTACTCTTACGATTTTCTCCAACTCACGAACCGGGAACGAACGGGTGGCACCTAAGGAAAAGATACTAGTCACGAGCGCGCTGCCGTATGCGAACGGGCCTTTGCACATCGGCCATCTGGCCGGCGCCTATTTGCCGGCCGATATTTTCGTTCGCTACCACCGGCTCAAAGGCAGCGACGTGGTTTACATCTGCGGCTCCGACGAGCACGGGGTCGCGATCACGATTCGGGCGGAGCAGGATGGCGTAAGACCCGAGCAGATCATCGATCGCTACCACGAATTGAATAAGGACAGCTTCGAACGCTTCGGCATGAGCTTCGACAACTACTCGCGTACGTCGCTTCCGGTGCACCACGAAACCGGCCGCGAGTTTTTTCTCGACTTCTACCACAAGGGCATTCTTAAGAAGAAAAAAGAGAAGCAGTTTTATGATGAAGAGGCAGGGATGTTCTTGCCGGATCGATACGTCGAGGGCATCTGCCCCGTCTGCGGCGAAGAGGGCGCGCGCGGCGATCAGTGCGAGAAGTGCGGCAGCGATCTGAATCAGACCGATTTGCTCGAACCGCGGAGCAAGGTGTCGGGTAAAACGCCGGTTCTGCGAGAAACCTCGCACTGGTATTTCCCCCTGGGAGATTTCCAGGATCGCCTGAAGGCCTATCTCGACGACCGCCCCTGGTGGAAAGAAAACGTGCGAAACTACTGCTATGGCTGGATCAAGCAAGGTTTGCAGGATCGCGCCGTTACGCGCGATTTGAGCTGGGGCATCCAGGTGCCGCTGGAGGAAGGGAAGGGCAAGGTCATCTACGTCTGGTTCGAAGCGGTGCTCGGTTACATCTCGGCCACCAAGGAATGGGCGAAGCGGGAGGGCCGGGAAGATAAATGGAAGGAGTACTGGCAGAACGAGAACTGCAAGCTGGTGCATTTTATCGGCAAGGACAATATTGTTTTTCATGCGGTCATGTTCCCGATGTTTTTGATGGCCAAAGGCGGGTACGCCCTCCCGTACGATGTGCCGGCCAACGAATTTCTCAACCTCGAAGGCGACAAGATTTCCACCAGCCGCAACTATGCCATCTGGCTCGATGATTATCTGCAGCAGTTTCCGCCGGATCCCATGCGTTACTGCCTTGCGGCCATCGCCCCGGAAACCAAGGATTCCGATTTTTCCTGGAAAGATTTTCAAACGAGAAACAACAGCGAGCTTGTGGGAATTCTGGGAAACTTCGTCAACCGCTCGCTGACATTTGCGCACAAACACTTTGGCGGCTGTGTTCCCGAACCGGGCCAGCACGACGACGTGGACCGAGCCATGCTCGCACGTATCGCCGGCGCCGGAGAGAAAATCGGCGCATCTATTGAGAAGTATCAAATGCGGCAGGCGCTGAAGGCGTTGATGGATGTCGCCCGCGATGCCAACAAGTATTTCAATGACAAAGCGCCGTGGCTGACCGTGAAAAGCGACAAGGTGTTGTGCGGGACCACGATCAATATGTGCATTCAGATAGCGCGCGCCCTGGCAGTGCTCATGGCGCCATTTCTGCCGTTTTCAGCCGGGAAGCTCTGGCACCTCCTCCGTCTCGATGGCAGCGTGCACGGGCAAGACTGGGCCGCCGCCGGGACGGTTGGCGTGCCCGCGGGGCATAAGCTCAACGAGCCGGAGATCCTTTTCGCAAAAATCGAGGACGAGGTGATCAGTGACCAGGTTGCCCGGCTAAAACAAACGACGGTCAGCAAGGACAAGAAGGAGACACCGGTGCAGGACGACAGCAAAACTCCGCTTATTTCATTCGATGATTTTCAAAAGGTGCATCTGCGGGTGGCAAAGGTGCTGGCCGCGGAGCGCGTGCCCAAAACCGATAAGCTGCTGCGTTTGCAAGTGCAGGTGGGGGAGGAAGAGCGACAGATCGTGGCCGGCATGGCCGAGTTTCTGGACCCGGATGACCTTCCGGGGAAGACGGTGGTCATCGTCGCTAACCTGGCGCCGGCGAAAATTCGCGGCCTCGAATCGCAAGGCATGTTGCTTGCGGCAGAGTCTGACGACGGCCAGCTTAGTTTGATCACCGTCGAAAACGAGATCCCACCCGGGGCCAGAATCAGATGAATGCTGCGGCGCCTGAAAACCGTATCTCAGAAAACTCATCGGCCATCCAGAGTGGCCGCTTTTTTTGTGGCCCGGGAATGCGGCCGGACCTTACTAACCGAAACGGGTTCTGAGAAAGATGTCACAACCCTTGTTTGTTGAAACGCACGCCCACCTGTATTTAGATCGCTTCGATGAGGATCGCGACGAGGTCATTCAACGGGCGCGTGAGGCTGGCGTGTTCAGAATTATCAACATCGCGACCGACCTGGCTTCGGCCCGTGAATGCATTGCCCTCGCCGGGCAGCATCCGGGCCTTTATGCGACAGTCGGCATCCACCCGAACGACGGGGCGCAGCTCGATGATGCGGCGCTCGCCGAACTGGAGCAGCTCGCCGGCCACGAGAAAGTGGTTGGAATCGGGGAGATTGGCCTCGACTTCTACTGGGACCATTGCGCGCCCGAAGTACAGGAGCGCGCTTTCCGGGCGCAGGTCCGTCTGGCGAAGAAGCTAGGCCTGCCGATAGTCATTCATAACCGTGAGGCCGGGCGGCAGATTCTTGAAGTGCTGAAATCAGAGGGCACCGCCGGACTGGACGGTGTGTTTCACTGTTTTTCCGAGACTGTAGAAATCGCACAGGAGGCGCTCGCGCTCGGCTTTCATATTTCGTTTACTGGAAACCTGACCTTCAAAAAGTCGACGCTGCCGGAAGTTGCGCGGCAGACGCCGCTCGAGCGGCTGCTTCTGGAAACCGACTGTCCGTTTCTGTCGCCCGAACCCAAACGCGGCCGGCGCAACGAGCCTGCAAGGGTCATCCATATCGCGGAGAAGCTGGCGGAAATCAAGGGCATTCCGCTCGATGAGGTGGCGGCCGCGACGACCCGGAATGCGGAGCGGCTTTTTGGGTTTGATCGGAGTTGATGGCGTGGAACCCACGGCTTTTCGACCGAAGCAAACCCTGGGGCAGAATTTCCTGACCGACGAGAACATCGGTCGAAAAATTGTCGAGGCCATCGATCCGTCGCCAGGCGATTTCCTGGTCGAAATCGGGCCCGGGTTCGGGGCGCTGACGCGTAAACTGGTCGAGTCCGGCGCGCGGGTCTTGGCCGTAGAAATCGATCAACGGCTGACCGGCGCGTTGCGCGAGGAGTTTTCAGGTGTGGCCAATTTCGAACTGGTAGAGAACGACTTTCTTAAAATGGACCTGGGGTCGATTGCCCGCGGGCAAACAAAGGTACGGATTGTCGGCAACATTCCTTATCATATTACGACTCCGGTCATGTTCAAGGTATTCGAAAATCCTGCGTGCGTTGCAGACATGATCTTGATGATTCAAACCGAGGTCGCCGAACGCGTCGTAGCGGCGCCGCGAACTAAGGCGTACGGCATCCTGTCGGTGGTCAGCCAGCTCTACTCGTGCCCGGAGATTCTTTTCCACGTATCGCGCAACGTGTTTCGGCCGCGGCCTGAGGTCTCTTCTTCGGTGATCCGGTGGGATCTCACGCGGGCGCCCAATCTCGAGATTCGGGACGAAGTCTTGCTGCGGAAAGTCATTCGCCTGACCTTCAACCAGAGGCGGAAAATGCTGCGGAAGTCTCTGCAACAGTTGCCGGACTTCAAGGAACGCGCCCCGGATATGATGTTGAACCTGGAGCGGCGGCCCGAAGAGTTGACCGTTGCGGAATTTGTCAAACTGAGCAATCATTTGGTCGCTGACTGATGGAAGAAACAGATCTGCGGACAATCGTCGAAGACCTCGACTATCTGGCGGCGGAGAAAGACGGCCGCCTGATTCTCAATATTCTGATCGGCACCCATCCGGCAGACATCGCGCATATCATCAAGTCGCTGCCGCAGGAGAGGGCGCAGTATGTCTTCGGCCTGCTCGACGCGGACACCGCTTCTGACGTGATCGTCGAACTCGATGACGTCACCACAGATGCTCTGGTTGCCGGTATGCGAGAGGAACGCCTCTCTGAGATTGTCGACGAAATGGATTCTGACGATGCCACCGATCTCGTGGCGGAATTGCCGGAGGAAGTGGCGGAGAAGGTGCTCGAATCCATCGATGCCGAAGATTCCGATGAGGTCAAGGAGCTGCTGCGGCATGATGAAGACACCGCCGGCGGCATCATGGCGCTCGAGTTCGTCTCGGTCTCGGGGGAGGCCGCTGTCGACGAAGCAATTCGGGAAATTCGCCTCAAAGCGGATGAAGTTGATGAGATTTACAACGTCTACGCCGTCAACGAGAAGCAGCAGCTCACCGGCTACATTCCGTTGAAAAAGTTGATCCTGGCCAAATCGAAGCAGCGGGTCAAGAATGTTATGGTGACCGACATCATCAGCGTTCCGACAGACATGGACCAGGAAGAGGTTGCCAACATTTTCCGCAAGTACAATCTCATTTCGGTGCCGGTGGTCGACCGGGGAGGCCGCCTCGTTGGCCGCATCACCGTGGACGATGTGGTCGACGTCATGCAGGATGAGGCCTCTGAAGATATGCAGAAGATGGCAGGTATCACGCAGGAGGAGGAGATCCGGGAAACCTCGGTCGTCAAGATCTCGTTTGGCCGGCTGCCCTGGCTTCTGGTGGGGTTTTGCGGAGAACTGTTCAATGCGATGGTCATGAGCAAATTCGAAACCTCGTTGAACCAGATCTTTATCGCGACTTTGTTCATACCGCTTATGATGGCGATGGGGGGCAGCTCAGGAAATCAGGCGGCGACCATCGTCGTCCGGGGCATGGCGCTTGGCGAGATCAATCCGGACGAAACCTTCAGGCGACTGCGGCGGGAGATGCGCGTGTCTCTGCTGAACGGGGCTGTATTCGGGCTCCTCCTGTTTATCACAATTTCGTATCTCGACACCCCTCAGTTCGGGCTGGTGCTGGCCGTTGCCATGATGGCTGTCATCCTGAACGCGTCGGTAGTGGGCGCCAGCGTACCGCTCATCCTGCGCAGATTCGGCGTGGATCCGGCGATCGCCACCGTGCCGTTGATCGCCACCTTCAACGACATCGTTGGCATGTCCATCTATCTCGGGTGTGTGACCGCTGCCCTGCGCTTTTTGTTGTGACCCGACTTGTTTAATTTGTCGGCCAATTCCGGCCATTCAACAGGAACCAAAATAGGAGAAACCAATGGGTAAAGGCGACAGAAGAACGAAACGCGGTAAGATTTGGCGCGGCACCAATGGCAAGACCCGTGTCAAAAGAAAAAAAAGAAAGACCGGCAAAAAGAAGTGAGCAGCGGCGGGCGGCCTCATCGGCGTCCGTGAAGCGCTATGGCCATCGACAAGACAGAAGCAGTCGTCCTCCGCAGCATCAATCAGGGGGAGACGAGCAAGATACTGACGCTGTACAGCCGGGAGTTCGGCAAGGTTTCGGTGATGGCCAGAGGGGCCCGGAAGATGAAGAGTCGCTTCGGCGCACTGCTGGAACCGCTGAACCATCTCGCGGTCGTCTTCTACCGCAAGGAAGGCCGCGACCTGCAATACCTGAGCCAGGCGGATCTGCTCGATTCATTCCCGGGTATCAAAGCTCAGTTGGAAAATACGACGCTGGCCATGGCCGTGTGCGAGCTACTCGACAAGGTGCAGCAGGGGGAAGAGCCAAGCGCCTTGCTGTTCAGATTGCTTCTCAGTACCCTGCGCAGTCTGGAAAAGCGCCGAGAGAGTGGCGACGATATTTTCCGCGCGTTTCAGATGCACGCTTCCGGAATTCTCGGTTTCCGGCCGCATCTGGAGGCCTGCCTTGGCTGCGGGCAGGAGCCGGTTGGCCCGGTCGATTTCGACCTCGGCAGCGGCGGTCCGGTTTGCCGGACTTGCCGGGCCTCTGCGGGGCCGGACTTACATCCATTGTCGGCCGAAACCATGGCCGCGCTGCGCCGGTTGCAGCATACCCATATCTCGAAACTGGGGAAACCTGTTGGCCCGCGTGCTCTGCAAAATGATATCGATGCCTTTCTCTGGGCCTATTTGCGCTACCACGTTGAGGGACTGAAGGAGTTGAAGGCGCTGCGCTTTCTGAAAGGGATTCGCTGAGATGTCGGCGGTCTGGCTTCCTGCGCCGGCTGTGGTGGGTTTAAGTCCCGTGTCGCCTAGCTGTCTAAGTCGAAAAAAGCGACCTCGATGACGCGGTATTTTTTGACGCCTCGTGTGAGTTGAATGTCAACCGCATCGTCATTTTTTTCCAAGACCACACCCC
>CAZTNL010000009.1:0-15968 GCA_964614885.1 uncultured Calditrichaceae bacterium
TCAAATTGAGCGGGGCGCCGATCAAAGTCTGTTTCGACAGCAAAGAGAAGTCTCCGTTCTATAATTTTGAAATTCGTGTCCATCCTGCCGAGTCGTTGACGAATAAGTACAACGCGATGATCAAATACATTACCGTGATCGCCGGCACTGAGTGCCCGGAAACTTCTGTTTCCGGGACCAAAGCAGAGGCGTAGCTCACCCCAGGACGCCAGCCCCGGAAGAGGTTCATGTCGAACGACATCGAGAATCTGCAGCGCCGGCTAGAATCCATTCAGAAACAGTTTCAAGCGATAGAGACCGCCTATCGCAATCTGCAAACCAGCTTTTCTCAGATCGAGGCGATCTTCGAATTTGCCTCGGCCCTCGGCACGCTGATCGAAATCGACGAGCTGCTCGCGTTTGTCAGGAAGCACTTCAGGGATACCTTCGCCCTGGACGGGTTCGCGCTCGTCTGGAACGAAGATGCTTCGGCGAAGAAGCTGCCACCCCTGCACGTGGGACTTTCCGCAGAGAACTTTGATGCGATCCTGGCTGCCCACAATGTCGACCTGACCGCTCACCTTGGAGCAGACGCTCCCTTTGTTTACCTCGACGACCTGGCGGACGGCAGCGGCGCCGTGGAGCCGGGTTCCCTTTTGTGCGTGCGAATGGCCAGCGACAAGGGGCTGCCGTTCGGAGTGCTGGCGTTGTTCAAAACGCTACCGGGTGCCTTCGAACTACAGCAGCGTTCCTTTTTCGTAAAGCTCGCGGCGCAACTTGGCCGGGCTATCGACAAGGCCCTGCTGTATGAACGCACAGTGGAACTTTCCATTACCGATGAACTGACCGGCGTTTACAATCGACGCTATTTTTTTCAGCGCTACGAGCTTGAAATGCAACGTGCCAGCCGCTACCGGCGTCCCATGGCGGTGCTGATGCTCGATATCGACCATTTCAAGACCTATAACGACACTCACGGGCATTTGCTCGGGGACACAGTCCTGCGGCAGGTCGCCGAGACCATGCGTCACAACTTACGCAAGGCGGATATTCTGGCGCGCTATGGTGGAGAAGAGTTTGTGGTACTGCTGCCGGAAACGTCGAAGGAACAGGCGAAGAAGGCCGGTCAGAAGATTCGACGCAAGATTGAGAAGACGGTTTTTCCCCGGGAAAGCACCCAGCCGGGTGGCAGGATGACTGTGTCTATGGGGCTCGCTGCGTTTCCTGAGGACGCTGTCGCGGCCGAGCAGTTGCTGCGGTCGGCTGACGACGCCCTCTACCGGGCAAAAGGGCGCGGGAGAAACTGCGTGGTCTGGCTCGAGTCACCCGGCGAAGAAGGCGTACTTGAAGATAGTAAATAGTATCTTGTAGCCGGCGCGCAGCGTTCCGGATACCGTCCCGGTGACTTTTGACACTCCGATGCGTTTTCTGTAACTGACGGGCACTTCCGTAATTTTCAGTCTCTTTTTTGCCGCTTTGACCTGCATTTCCACGGTCCAGCCGAAATCTTCGTCACGCATCTGCAGCGTCGTGAGCGCCTGCGCGCGAATGGCGCGAAAAGGCCCAAGGTCGGTGTAGCGCTGGCCAAAGAGTACGCGAATCAATGTGACGGCCAGCAGGTTGCCCCAGCGCGCCTGCGGCAACAGCGCGCCCTTTTCGGGGTTGCCGAGGACGCGGGAGCCGATGACCATGTCGTAGCCGTTTTGTATTTCCGCCACCAGGTTTGCCATCTCTTCAGGGAAATCGCTGTAGTCGCCATCCAGAAATACGATGATTTCGGGATCCGATTTGAGCGCCCGGGCGATTCCGGTGAGACAGGCCTTGCCGTAGCCGCGCTGCGGTTCGTCTATTACAATAGCGCCGGCCTCGCGGGCGATTTCAGCAGTAGCGTCATCCGAGTCGTTGTTGACGACGATGATTTCATTGATCAGGTCGCGGGGGATATCGCCGATCACATTCGCGATCGAGGCTTCCTCGTTGAAGGCGGGTATGATGACCGCAATGCGGGCGGTCTTTGCCGGTTTGGTTTTTGGCAAGCTGGTTTATCCGGTTAAGAATGAAAGGGCGTCTGGACCTTCATTGAAGAGCAGGTCGATGCATGACAGATTTTCGACAAAGTCACCGAACTGCTGGTGGTAGCGCCTTGTTTGGCTCTGCAGAAAGCTCAGCTCATAGCCGGCTGCGTGAAACTCATCCGGGTGGAGCCGGTCTGTAAAAATCGGATCGGCGAGGTAACTTTTGCACTTTGTTGCCGCGAGCAAGTCGAAAAGACGTTCGTTTCCCCGACTTCGCAGGGAGAAGGCGGAGCTTCGCAGGATGGGTTTTTGCAGGCCAAGCGAACGCAGCAGGAATGCAATCAGAGCGAGGTTCAGCTCGATGAGCAGACGCCAGTCGCGTGCGTAGACAGTTTCCAACTCGTCGGCGAATTGGTCGAAATAAGCTGCGTAGGTGTAGTTGACCCGCAGGGTCCGCCAGTGCCTCCGCCGCCACCGTCGCGTCCGGTTGATTTCCACCTGACCGATCAGTTGCCGCTGCCGGCCTTTGGTCAGAATGGGCACGGTCATCCATGCCGGTCCCGCAGACGTTTTGATTCGCGTTCGGTTTATGTTGCCGCGGCTGCTGAACTGAAAGTCATCGGCCAGTACGAAAACATCGCAGAGAACGAGTTTCTGGAAAAAGGAAATAGGCGGCAGGTAGGCCGGCTCGTGCGCTGCGAGCTTCATCGGGCATCTCCGCCGCCGACGTACTGTGTCACCAGCGCCTGGATTTCACCGCTCGCGTCGTCTCTGGCCGCTTTCCGCAGAGTTTCCAGATCGTCGACGTCGTACCACGGTTCGAGTGCCATCTGCGACAATCCGAGTTTGTCGGCACGGGCAAGGGTTGAGTTCAGCACTTCGCCCGTGCTCCAGCGGATGTTCTTGAATAAATCGGCGTGCAGTTGTCTCAGTCCGAGCAGATAATAGCCACCGTCGAGGGCTGGACCGACCACCAGGTCGTGCGTATCGAGCGCGGCGCGCGCGGCTTCGAGGAGGCGGCCGGGCAGGGTAGGGCTGTCGCTGCCGAGAACCACGACGCCGGTCGCGCCGGTCGCAAACGCTGAAGCGAAGGCGTGCAGCAATCGTGTTCCAAGGTCGCCTGCGGGCTGGGCCAGCAGCTCGAAGCCGGGTGCGATTCGTTCGAATTCGGCCCGACTGTCAGCAGGCTCGAAATAGAGAATGCGGCGGTCGAAACGGCTTGTTTCGGCCAAGCGCATGGTTTTCTGCAGGAAATGCCGGTAGAGCGTCGCTGCGACGTCCATCCCGACGGTGGCTCCGAGGCGGGTCTTGACTTTGCCGGGAGCCGGATATTTGGCAAAGGTGACGAGTGTTTTCATACTAAGAAAAGCAGGTGGCATTCGGGGGGACAACGACTTTCAGGGCAGCGGGCACACTGCTGATGTGCAGCATCTGTTCGAGTTCATACGGTTCGCCGTCGATGTTGACCGGGCCGGGCCCTTTGCGCTCGATGCGGACCGAGGCGACCTCGTGAAATTCCGCTTCCTTGAAAGTCTTTATCTTGCCGGCGAACACCCTGTGAAGCTGAGTGAGAACATGCCACAGCGTGAAACGATGGATGATGACCAGATTGAGCCGGCCATCGTTTAGAATGGCGTGCGGCGCGATGAGGGCATTGTTTCCATATTGCCTGCCATTGGCGATGGCCACGGTAAATGCAGTGGTTTCGATTTGATGGTCGTTGTCGATTTGAATGCGCAGCTTGTCCGGCCGGTACGCGAAGAATTCCCGCGCTCCGAGGTAGAAATAGGCGAGCGGCCCCCGGCGATGAAATTCGTCGAAACTCTTGCCGACCACGGCATCGAAGCCGACGCCCGCCACCAGGAAGAAGTAGCGGCCGTTCACGATTCCGGCGTCCATGTTTCGGATCGCGCCGGTGAACAGCATTTCCCGAGCCTGCTCCGGTTGCAGCGGCAGGCCAAGGGTGCGGGCAAGACCGTTTCCCGAGCCGAGGGGAATGATGCCCAGCGCTACGCCGGTATTCACCAAACCGGTCGCGGCTTCGTTGACGGTGCCGTCTCCGCCAAGGACGACAACCATGTGATGACCCTCCGTGGCGGCTTCGGTGGCAAAATTAGTGGCGTCGCCGCGCCCTTCAGTAAAGCGAATAATGCCACTGAATCCGTTCTTGGCGGCGCGGGCCACGATCGACTCGGCAAGGGCGCGCTTGTTCTGCTTTCCCCCGGAAATCGGATTTGTTATCACGGTTATTTTGTTGTTTTTCACGCTTGACGCCTCTGAAACAGAAGTGTGCAAGGTATTGAATAATTGAGTTTTTGTCAATCTGTTTCAGGGGGCGTTTTGCAGGAAGTTTTTGGCGACTCCGATTGTTAATCAATAAGATGGATCCGGAATGTAATGGCCATCGCAATGCCCATAAAATGACTCGTACTTGACCTCAGGTTGAACTCGGATGACGTTGACAAGAAAAACGATATGGATCGCTGTTTTGACTGTGCTTGGCAGTCTCATTTCCACGGAAGCGGGGTATTCCGGCGCCTGGACGCAGGCGCGTGGCCACTTCTATTACAAACTTTCCGCGATCCGGTTCAAGGCCAGCACGCAGTATTTGCTGGACGGCGAGCGCATTCCCCTGGCCAACAACGGCGAGGTCACCGACCTCAGTGTGTACAGCTATCTGGAATACGGGCTGCGGGACGCGCTAACGCTCGTTCTGGCCGCGCCGCTGAAGAAAACGACTTTCGATTGTGCTATTGCCGGATGTAACAAGTCTTCGACCGGGGTCGGCGATGTCTCGTTTGGGCTTCGCTACCGCCTGTCGAACACAGTCTGGGTCGTGTCTCTGCAAACCGACCTGAAGGTTGCCACCGCGTATGAAACGAATGAGGATGTGCTGGACTCAGCGCCTCCGCTTGGCGACGGCCAGACAGACTTCGACGTACATGTTCTTGTCGGCCGCTCTATTCTGAACTACCGGGGATACATCAATGTTGATGTCGGCTACCGGGCCCGGGCTAAGGCGCCGGTTGACGAAATCCCCTTCGCGTTGGAAGCGGGTTTCAACCTGACGAAGGACTATGTATTGTCGGCATTGCTGCATGGCGTCCGCGGCATCTCCGACGACAGCGGCCAGCAGAACTTTCAGATCATAAACGGAAAGGTGAGAAACTTTGTCGGCACCGGGGCGCTGGAAGACTTTACCCGTGCCCAGCTTCAGCTAACCTACCGAATTGCGTCACGCGTTGATCTGAGCTTTTCTTTCGACCGGGTCCTGTCCGGGAGAAACACATCGCGGGCATCTACGGCCGGCGTTGGCGTGGCCTTCCACAACTGAAAGCACGGATTACTGGCCGAAAATTTCCGAACCGAGGTAGAAGGTGCCCCACGCGAACCAGTAGGCATTGAAGGAGCGCGTCTGCTCGAGCCGCTTGCCGGCGAGAGGTCCGCTCGTCGCCTCGCCCAGAACATTCCACGTAGTCCCGGTTTCATTGTCCTGAAACGTGAACGGAAAAGTCGCCGCGCTGTCAGGTAAGGTGAAACTCAGCAGTTGTCCGTCGAGCGTGCGCTCAAAGGAAATCATGAAATTGACTCGACCGGCGTCCAGGACCAGAACCGGCAGCCCTGCAGCTTCATCGTTGATCACGCGCACAGGCGCGGATGCGAGAATAGGGTAGACCTTGCTTTGGAAGTCCGGGCCACCTCCTACCAGAATGCCGTGAACGCGCTGCTTGGTTGGCAGACGCGTGTCGACGAAACTGACCGACCTTCTGAAGAGCGGCGGCGAGTTGAGATTGGTATAGCCCGGATAGGCAGACCCCGCCGTTCCGTACGGCCGGCTAAAGCCGGTATTGGTGGACAGGACAACCGTGTTCGGGAACAACGTCTTCCAGTTGCCCCAGGTCGTTTCCAGGGTCGGGTAGAAGACCTGCGGAGCGTTGCGCAGCTTGCCGTTGTCGCTTTGCAGGCGCATTTGCGGCCAGCGGCTGTCGGTCTGGCGATCGAACATGATGAGATTGTTATTGTAGAGCAGGCCTGAAACGCCGAATGTGAGATTGCGTCCGCCGTTTCTGCCATCGAAGGCGATGGCGGTACCGGTCAGAGGGCAGTAGGTGAGCGTCAGCAACTTGCTACCGGAAAAAGATTCGTTGACCACCTCGTGCCAATCGAGAATGGCGTGCGGATAGGCTCGCGCCTGGCCATCGACAACGAGGCCGACGACCAGTTCATCGTCATCGAGGAAGGTGGCTGTTTGTGCGGAAATGACTTCCGGGTCGAACAACGACGGGATGCCGTCTTGCGGCACACCGCCGGAAATGACTTCGTCCGCCGGAATGTTCCAGGTGTCGCCCTGGCCAGAGGTTGGGGACGACCCTCCCGAGCTGCACGAAAGTGCGCCGATGAGTATCAGGGAAAGGGCAAGACTTCGTGCAAGGAGCATGGTTTTCATCTGTGAGATTCCCGCGATTTGGGTGAAGTTGAGGCCCGGTTAGACGGGCTATCTGGTATTTTTAAGGAACTCTTGAGGTGGCGGCGCTGGTGCGCGCCGCCAATCTCAAGAGATTGCTGTTTGGCCCTGGCCCCTGTGCTCGTTTTTCCAGGAAGCCATGTAAGGCGGCCGGGCGGAATACGTCTATTCGTTCGGCAGGATGTCAAATACCACTTTGGCCGGCTTACCCTTCTTGACGACCACTTCCTTTTGCATGGTTCCGAGGACTTCGTGCCACGCTGTCACGGTGTATTTTCCCGGAGGAACGTTCGCGATGCTGAATTCACCGTTGTCGTCTGTAACCGCGTAGTATGGGTGATCCATCACTGCGATGAAGGCGGTCATGTGAGCGTGAACATCACATTTGTAAAAATAGATCCCGGGTTTGTCGAGAGGCTGCGAGATCTTTTTCAGGAACTTTGGCTGCGCCTTATTGAAAATCGTGTTCTTGGGGTCGGTGCTGCCGGCGTAGACGTGTACATTGTGCAGGATTCCGTCTTCGTTGATGATCTGCAGTTTGCTGCCGGCTGGAACTGCCTGCACGTGCGGCACATACTGGCACCGCTTCTGATCCAGGGTCACGGCAGCATTGCCGGGACTGGTTTTGCCCTTGAGCCCCTTTATGCTGACGATCACATTCTTGAGGCCGTGATTGGCTTCAGACACCACAAACGATTCCGAATATTGGAACGCGCGGCAGATGGCCTGGTCTTTCGTGATCATGATCTTCTCCCGCTCCGGGTAGTCCTTCGGAAATTTGACCACGCCGACGACAGCTGTGCCATCCACAGCCGGGGGGGCTGCGGGCGCCTTGGGGGCCGCGGCAGTGAGCTGGTCGCTGCTGGTGAAAAGCAGAAACGAAAGGGCAGCCAGCAACAGGCTCGCTGCGCTCTGATTAAGAAACTTTTTCACAGTTAGGTTCCCTCCGGTTATTTGAAGCGCCACTTGTTCTTCTTTGGCGCAAATGTTTTGAGATATGCGTAAAGGTCGCTCATTTCCGAGTCGTTCATAAAATTGCCGTAGTCGGGACAGAAGAACGGCGGCTGCGGCTGCGCTGGGTCCAGCGCTTTCGGGACCACCTTGTTCTTGAGTCGTTGTGCAAACGTCTCCTCGGTATAGTCGTTTCCGACTTTCCTGAGTCCGGGCATGGTTTGATCGGGCGCCATGTTGGGATTTCGAATCCCTCCGACGGCGCTTTCCCCATGACAGGACCAGCAACCAAAACGCTTGAACACCAGTTCTCCACGTTCTTTGTCGGTATTTCCGAGGAAGAAGTTGGTGCGGAATTCCCAGCGCTGAGATTCTTCGTTTGCCTGCCCTTTTTGGGTGTGCAGGTAGGCGGCCAGCGCTTTCACGCCCTCTTGAGGGATGTGAAGATTCGGCATGAACGTGCCCTTCTTAAAGGCCTCGGGGTTCGTGAGCCATGTCTGCTCCCAGTCCTCGGTCTTCCTGACGCCGATCCAGGTGAGGTCGGGGCCGACAAAGCGGCCTTCAGAGCCAACCCGGTGGCAGGCGACGCAGTCGTAGTCCTGGAAGAGCTGGCGTCCCTGCTCGACATCGTTCATATCGGAATTCAGAATCTCTTTGGTGTGCAGGGGCTTTTTCATTTTGAGTAAATAGCTCACGGCCAGATCCAGCTTGTCCTGCGGGAAGTCGAATGTCGGCATTTTGGTGCCCGGCTTCACGGCCTGCGGGTCGGCCAGCCAGCGCCGGAGCCACTCTTCGGAGCGGCGGATACCGATGTGGTTGAGGATGGGCCCAACCGTGCCGCCGTGGTCGCCAATTGTGTGGCAACTCGTACACTGGTATGATTTGACGATCTCACTGTTGAGAAAGGCAGCCTGCGGCGTTCCGTCCCACTCGTGATCGTCTTCGCCCGCAAATGCGAAAGAGGCGCATGCTACGACTATGGTTACAAGCAGCAAGGTGTTTTTCATTCTTGGATTTCGGCTAAGTAAGTGGTTCTGGAAGAAGAGAAGGGTGTGGATTCGAGCCAGCGCCCGGATCCACACCTCTCAAAGCAATGTGGATAGGGAACGACTTACTTCTTGCCCATCATCATCTTTTTCATCATTTCCGGCATGGCGCCAACAGCGACTTTGTCATCGTTGCTGAGCGTTGCGACGTACGCGGTGAGGGCTCTTGCCTCGGAGCTTTTCTTGTCCAGGGGTTGCGCGGCCATGAACATTTGGATGCAGTTGTTGGCCATGTCCGTGAGGTCGATAACGGCGTCATTCGGTACTTTGAACTTCGGGAAGGTTGCCGCTGCGCCAACGAGGGTCGGGATCGGCAGCTTGTACGGCTTGCCGGTCAGCTCGCTGGGCATGGGGGTTTCTGCCTCGCCGCCGGTGGTTCCGCCACCAGGGTGACAGCTGGCACAGGCCTGGCCGTTGGTGCCAAGTGCAGTCTTGTCGTTAAACAGCTTTTCGCCCCATTCGATCGTCGATTCCTGCGTGGTTTTCATCGCCATCGGCAGCTTCTTCATCATCACGTCCATCGAAGACATGTACTTGTCCATGTTCTTCATGGCTTTGTTTTTCATCATCATTTTTTGCTGCTTGGTCAGCGGCTGAGGCTTGTGCTTTTCCCCTGCGGTCAATCCAGCTACCGAGAAGCTTAGAACTGTCAGCGCCAAAGCGGCGACGACGGCGGTAGCTACTTTTGTTGCGTTCATGTGAACCTCCTTAAAGTGAAATGGATGTGTAGAAAAATAAAGGGAATCGGAGTGGCATCGTGTGCCATTTCAACTCTGAAACATAGATCCCCTTAAATATATTCCCGACCTTATGCTTCTGTTGGTTCATGAGAGCGACCCGCGCTGCGCGCATGCTTCCCAACCGGCTTTTTACAGGAGCTGGTAGCCTTCAACACTGATATAGCGCGAGTTCTTGAAGATGATTCCGGTCAGCCGCGCCTTCTTTTTCAGAAGGTCTCGGCCATAACGCTGTTTGTCCTCGGAGCGCTTCTGCACGATCGTCCAGATTGTGCCATCGGTTGCCCGAAGGCCAGGGCGATGCAGCTGCACATTATGCTCGGCGCGCCCGGCAGAAAAGACTTCACAGTCAAGGCAGATGATCTCACCTTCGAGCGTGCCTTCGGTTGCGTAGGTGTTTCCGGCGCCGTCGCTTAGCTGCAGTAGTCCGGGCGCGCGGGATGTCACAACTTCATATGATGGAACGAACACCAGCAGTGCCAGGACCGCAAATGCCAGCGATGTGGCGACCGGTCGGTATTCAAAAAAACTCGATACCAATTCGGTAAACGAAGGTTTTTCGTCGGCGCGGAGAATGTCGCGCCGGATGCGTTGCCTCAGGTGCGTGGGTGCCTTAACGCCTTTGAGCTGTTCTTTCAGCACGCCCTTGAGCTTTCTTTCGGATTCCATAGCTTGGGCCAGCTCCGGATTTTTCTTAATAGCGGCTTCCACTTCCACCCGCTCTTCAGCCGAGATTTCGTCATCGATGTAGCCTGTCAAAAGTCTCTTGATGTTTTCCCTTGCTTTCATTTGCGATGTATCGCCTCCAACTGGTTTAATCTTTTCAGGTCTGTTTACTGTGTCAATTCGGTACGTGGTACTCTACCTTGCTGATATATCCGCCTCTGACCGCATAATCGCGTAAGTAAAGCTGTAGTTGCTTGCGTCCCCGGGAAAGGCGAGACATCACCGTGCCCAACGGGCAGCCAACGATACGTGCGATTTCTTTGTAGGAAAAACACTCGATGTCCGCAAGAAGAACCACAATTCGGAATTCTTCGGAAAGGCGCTCGAGCGCCGCTGAAATCTCGTCGTCAAACAGGGCGTCATACGCGTCGCCATCAAAGCTCTCGATAACCCCGGTTGCTATGGTCTCCTTCGCCGTGGCTAGCGCGAAAGGCACCTTTTCGAGCTCGACTTTGCGGGGCTGGTTCGTTTTCTTCCGGTAATGGTTGATGAACGTGTTCGTAAGAATCTTGAAAATCCATGCTCTGAAATTCGTATCTTTTTGGAACTTGTGAAAAAATCTGTAGGCGCGCACATACACGTCCTGCACCAAATCTTCGGCATCGACTTGATTTCGCGTCAGCCGGAGCGCCGTGTTATAAAGAGAATCCATGTGCTTGAATGAAAGCGCGGCAAACTCTTTTTGCTTGGCTGCTGCCTCTTCCGTCTGAAAGCTCTGGGGCATCTGTCTCCTGCACGTTTGAGCGATTCTCGGCTACTCAAACTACTGCAACAGATGACCTTCCGGCTTTATTCCCCGCTTTAGCGGTCGGACTCGTCTTTCCAGCGTAAAATACGCCACTTCATATCGTCAGGATCCTGGCTGAAGGTAAAGATGGCCGTTCCGGTCAGGATAAAGCTGGCGTCTGAATTGACCAGACTCAGGTCGAAGCGGACGAAACGGCGTTCAAATCCGTTCTGATTTTCGGCGAAGAGGGTATTCAGCCACTTGAGGTCGATGACGTCGAATCCGCGAAAGATTCTGCCGGTGGTGCGCAGTTCCACATCTCTGCCCCAGGTGACGTTGCTGCCGGACGGGCCCTGATTCGGGTCGAAAAACTCGAAAACGAATCCTTCGTCCAGGAGGTCGCTGTAGAGCAGGGAGTCTTTAAAGGTGTAGGCATATCTAAAATTCTGCAGGGCCTCTTCGGGCGTTGCCTGATCGGTGATGACGTTGCTCAGATCCGAATTGGAATCCAGTGCCGGGGCGAAGGGATTGAAGCACGCAGCGGTCAGACTGAGAACAGCAAGCAAGAGGCAGGCAAGCACCGGGGGCAACCGGCGCGAGGCAAAGGCAACAGAACTGAGGTCGCGGACGAACATGAGAGGACGGCTGCGCTGTAAGAAAAAAAGCGGCGTCGATCCCGCAGGATCGCGCCGCTTTTCAGTTGGTTGACTATTTTAGACGGAAGATGACCGGGATTGCAACCCAAACCTTCACAGGCTTGTCGCGCTGCAGCGCCGGTTTCCATTTGACGCTTCTGATCGCCTTTACGGCGGCCTCATCGCACCCGCTGTGTCCCAGCGACTTGATGACCCTCGTCTTGATCACTTTGCCCTTTTCAGACACAAGTACCTGCACGATCACGCGTCCCTCAATGCCTGCTTTTCTGGCGATTTCCGGGTACTTCAGCGCCCGCTGAATCGCGCGAAAGCCACCTTTCGGCGACGGCGGTTCATCGTAAGGCACGAAGATGTTCATGCCGTCGTCATCCTCCGGCGGCGGTGGCGGAGGAGGAATGTCGGACAAATCGAGGTTTGTGGCCTCGATGGTCAAATCCTCTGGAATATCCTCGCTCTCAGACGGGATCGGGATCGAAGGCTTGGGTGGGGGAGGCGGCCGTTTAAACTGCTCTGTCGGCGGTATATCGGTCACCTCGATCTGAATTTCTTTGGTTTCGGTTTCAACCGCTTCGAGGTCGATGGCGCGCAGGACCTGAAAGAGGATCACCATGAGTACCAGAGAAACGACCATTCCAAGCTCAAGGACCTTTTTGTACCAGAGTTTCAGATTGGCTTCTGGGTTCTTTTTCATGAGTCACACCTATAGAGCTGGTTTGGCTGAATAATTGACATTGAGTGCGCCGGGGGCATCCGAGTCCCTTAACGCTTCGTGTACGCTCGCGACCACTTTCATCTTTGCGCCCTTGTCTATCTTGAGGGAAACGAGCTTGAGCGGATGCTGTGGATCCCGTGCCTTGGCCAGCATGATCGCCGAAACCTGCGCCGTACTCACGGGCCGGTCGTCGAGAAAAATGTCACCGGCTTTGCTCACCCACATGTAGGCCACGTCTCGCTTGCCCTGGAGTTTTTCGATCTTTCTGGCATCTGGCAAGACAACCGGGATGCCGGAAAACTCCTTGAAAACGGACGAGACCATGAAGAAAATGAGCAGCAGGAACACGATGTCCGGCAAGGAGGCCATGGGAATGCCGGGCTCTACCTTTTGTTTGCTTTCAAACTTCAACCTTCGTCACCTCCGTTTTATTTTTCGGGCTCAGCGATCGAAATACGAGTTGCGTTGGCCATCTTGAGCTGGTCGAGAGCCTCGACATAGTACTCGTACTTGGTTTCGCGATCGGTTTTTACCGAGATGATCAGTTTTGGGTTCGCGATCAGCTTTTCGCGCACAACCCGACTGATGTCATTCACGGAGATGACCTCATCGTCGATCAGAACTTCACCCTGCGCGTTGATCAGCAGATTACTGATGTTCTTGGTACGCACTTCAGTTTCCTCGCCTTTTGCCGGCAAGGTCAAGCCGATGCCGCGGTCGACATCGATGGTAGTCGTCACAAGGAAGAAGATGAGCAGCAGGAAGGCAATGTCTGCCAACGATGCCATCGGCACTTCAGCCTCGCGCTTCTTTTTCTTTTCGAGTAGCATAATTTTGCTCCTGGCTTAACGTCGCGCGTTCATCAACCCTTCTTCTGCATTTCGATCAACGTATCGACGAAATCGACGGAGCTTTCTTCCATATCGACGACCAAACCGTCCACGCGAGAAATGAAGTAGTTGTTCAGAATTTGAATGATGATAGCGACAACCAGTCCGAAAAGCGTGGTCAGAAGAGCGGTCGAAATACCGCCAGCCACGATGGAAGGGGAGATGTCGTTGGCTTGTTCAATGGCCTTGAAGGCTTCGATCATGCCCCAAACCGTTCCGAGGAATCCGAGCATCGGCGCAACGCTGATGACCGTTCCCAGCCAGACGAGACCTTTTTCCAGAAACGCCATTTCAATCGAACCCGCGTTCATGATGGCTTTTTCGACATGCTCGATGCCGCGGTCGGCGCGTAAGAGGCCTGCGTGGAAAATCGAGGCCACCGGACCGCGCGTGTTGGCGCATTTTTCAGCGGCTGCGGCCACGCCGCCCTCTTGCAGGGCTTTCTTGATTTCAGCCAAAAATTTACGAGTGTTCAGAGATGCTCGGGACAGGGTCCACATTCTTTCCACGCTAATGGCGATACCGAAAACCAGCAGGACCAGAATCGGCCACATTGCCCAGCCGCCGTCATTGAACAATTGCAGGAAATTCATTACGTTAGTTCCTCCCTTGGGTAATTAGTAATGATTTGCGTTGAAGACTTCGTGAATTGGCATGAGATATGTTTCGTGAGTATAATTATTTGATTGATAAAAGTCAATCTTTTTTTTGCTGTGCAAAAAACATCGAAACGCACTATTTACTCAAGAGTTAGGCCGGCAATCTCAGCGGCTTCCGGGAAGTGTTTCACCGCCTCCTGCACTTCCGGATCCTCCCGCGTCTCTATTTCGTGGTAGGCCTTTGATCCCCAGAAATGGAGAGCCAGCTGGCTCTTCAGGCGGCGACGAATGAACGCCCCGTCCCGCTTCAGCGCTTCCTCTGCATCCGACAGACCGCGCGTTCGGGCCACACGAGTCAGCTCCTTCAGCATTTTCGGGGTGACGGTAAAGTCAGCCTGGAATTTTGCGAAGCTTTTGCCCAGCTCATGCTTGCGCTTGGCGATGCTGCCGGCATAGTCGAACAGGAGCTGCTGTTGTAGCATCTTGATGGTCGCTGCGCTGATCGTCCCCGAGGGAATGGAGACGTCCGGGGTGATGCCACCGCCGCCGTATACCTTGCGGCCGGTATTGGTCTTGAAGACGGGTTTGCCCCTCGTGCTGTCTGCGTTGGCGTTGGCGTCCTCATCGTCGTATCCCTCCTCGACGTAGCTTTCGATGCCCCTGTCGTAGGGGCGCTGGATGACGCGTCCGCTCGGGGTGTGGTAGCGTGCGATGGTAATGCGAACCGCCGCTCCGTCTTTGAGTGCCACCTGATGTTGCACCAGACCTTTGCCGAAACTGGTCGTTCCCAGAATGAGTCCCCGATCCCAGTCCTGCATGGCGCCTGCTACGATTTCCGAGGCGCTGGCTGAACCGTGGTTGATCATCACGATCAGCGGAACGTTAGCGTACAGGCCGGTTCCCGTCGAGTAGTAATCCTCGCTCGATCCGGGAATGCGGCCGCGTGTGTAGACGATGCGCTTGTCGGCGTCGAGAAATTTGTCAGCCATTTCCACCGCCTGCTCGAGATATCCCCCCGAGTTGTCCCGCAGATCCAAAATGAGCTGCTTCATGCCGGCTTCGGCCAACCGGTAGAGCGCGTTGGTGAATTCGTTGTCGGTGGTTTTCGCAAATCTGCCAACACGGATGTAGGCCGTCTTGCCATCGAGCATGAGCGCTGTCACCACGCTTTGGATGGGAATGAGGTCGCGTACGATTCGGACCTCGAACGGCTCTTCGAGGCCTTGCCGCTCGACCTGGAGGTTGACCTCCGTGCCTTTGTGGCCAACCAGTTTGCGACGAATGCCTTCTTCGCTCAGACCGTAGGTCGGTTTGCCTTCGATTCGAACGATCTTGTCGCCGGAGCGCAGGCCGACCCTTTCCGCCGGCGAGCCGGCGATGGCGGAGATGATGAGGGGGGTCTTATCGTGGACGACGAATTCGATACCGATGCCTTCGAATTCGCCATCAAATTCGCTTTGAACATCCGGCACCTGATCTGCCGGAATATAGACCGAATGCGGGTCCAGTTGTTCAAGCAGCCCGCTGATGGCACCGTCGATCAGGTCACCGGGGTCGACCTCCTCGAAGTAGAACTTGTTGACCGCCTGCACCACTTCCATGAACCTCTGTACCTGCGCGTAGAGGTTGCTGCCAGCGGCAAAGAGATCCAGTTTCAGTACGATGCCTACCACCAGCAGGGTCAACACTCCTGCCCACCACAGTGTTCTCCGCGTTTTGTGTGCCATCCGGTGTTTTTCCCGCAAGCGTTCCATTCCAGGTCTTCTCACATGTGCTTTGCCGCCGCCCTCGGTTCTGCCGGGCGAGCTTTGAGTTGAGAGTATCGTCTAAACAGTTGCTTTACTTAACGTTATACGGAATACTCAGGCGGGGCCTCGAAACCTGGGAGTAAGCAGACGCTTTAAGCCGTTCATTCATCTTTGATACATCATAAATCCAGTCCAAAAGAAAATCGTTGCGCGTTGCCCAGATTGGCGCCGTACGGCGTGAATCCGTAGTTGAGGTGATAGCGGCGAAACTGAACCCCGAAGCCCGCAGAAAGCCCTTTTTCGTCGATGCCGTTCTGGTAGCCGAAGCGCAGCAGGAGGTGCTTTTTCAAACGCAATTCCGTGCCCGCGCTGAACCAGCTCTCAGCATCCAGAACCTTTACGCCTTCGGCCGCCAAAACCAGCCGGGCGTCGGCGCTTTTCAGCTCGATGTCATAGGCGCCGCCGAAGCGGATGAGCGTCGGCAGGCTGCTCGATTCGTTTCTGAGCGCGTTCATCGAACCCAGATTCTGAGCGACCACGGCAATATTGGCCGGCAGGTTGCGCAGCCTGTAGCTTAAGCCGAAGTCGAAGGCATAGCCGGAAGCGCTCTCAACCAGTTCCTTCTCATAAACGTATTTTGCGCTCAGTCCAAAACTCAGGCTGCTGCTCAGGCTACGGCCGTATGACACACCGGCCGCGAGGCTGTTTGCCTGAAAC
>CAZTNL010000010.1:0-12988 GCA_964614885.1 uncultured Calditrichaceae bacterium
CGTTTCAGCGCGCCGACCTGCTCGTCAAGGTGCAGCCACCGACCGAGGAAGAGTGTCACCTGCTCGACTCCGGAAAGGTCCTGTTCTCCTTCCTCAATCTCGGAATGACGCGCAAGCCGACCATCGAGCTTCTGCTGGCCAACAAGGTCACCGCGCTCGGCTATGAATTTGCCGAACAACCCGGCACCGGCCTGAATGTGCTGACGGCCATGAGTGAAATCGCCGGCGCGCTGCTGCCGCAGATCGCGGGCCGGTATCTGGAAAGCGTGCACGGCGGCCGCGGCATTTCACTGGCCGGATTCGCCGGCATCCCCCCGGCCAATGTGGTCATTCTTGGCGCCGGAGTCGTCGGCTTCAACGCCGCGCGCGCCTTTTCCGCTGCCGGGTCGCAGGTGTTGATGATGGACAAGGATGTCATTAAACTGCGCGAAGCCGACCGTGCGCTCGGAAAGCGCATCGCGACGTCGATTGTCACCCCCCTGCTCGTGGAGCGGGCCGTCCGCTTCGCGGATGTGCTGGTCGGCGCAGCCATGGTCCGCGGGCGCAAGACGCCCCACATCGTCTCGCGGAAGCTGGTGCAGGAAATGAAAAAAGGGTCGGTGATCATCGATGTTTCCATCGACCAGGGCGGCTGCATCGAAACCAGCCGGCCGACGCGTCTGTCGGCGCCGACGTTCGAGCAGTTCGGCGTCATTCACTACTGCGTCCCCAACATCACGGCATCCGTTGCGCGTACAGCTTCGCATGCGCTCAACAACTCGGTTTTGCCCTGGATTCTTCAGGTTGCCCGTCTTGGGGAGACGGAAGCGCTGTCCCGTTTTTCCTGCCTCCGCAGCGGCGCCTACCTGTATCGCGGCGTAAGCACGCTGGAGCCACTGTCCAGGCTCCTGGACATCGCCTACAAGCCCTGGTCGGCAGCCGGACTGAACGAAAACTGCACGGAAACGAAGGAGTAGGGCCGACATGAGGTGGCTGGAAGACTATAAAAACAAGAAAGTTACACCAGAAGAAGCGGTAGGACTGGTCAAGAGCGGCGACAGAATTTTTACATCCGGCAACGCGGCTACGCCGTACGCAGTGCTCAACGCGCTTGCGGAACGCTACGAAGAGTTAAAGGACGTCAAAGTATTTCATCTTTTGCTCATGGGCGACGACCCGCTGTCGAAGCCGGAGATGGCCGGCCACTTCCGGCATAAATCGCTTTTCGTCGGCCCGGCCGACCGGCAGGCAGTCAACGAAGGCCGCGCCGATTATTTTCCGATCTTTCTTTACGAAATTCCGCAACTCTTTCGCGACCAGATTCCGCTCGACGTCACGATCATCCAGACATCTCCGCCGGATGACCATGGATTCTTATCGCTCGGCGTCGAAAATGCGGCTTCAAAGGCAGCGGCTGAAAGCGCAAAGGCCGTCATTGTCCAGGTCAACGACCAAATGCCGCGCGCGCTCGGCGATTGCTTTCTGCACATTTCTCAGGTCGACAAGATCGTCGAGGTGTCAGCCGGGTTGCCCACTCTGGAACCCCGGCCTTCAACCAAAGTTGAGCAACAAATCGCGCGGCACGTCATGCCGCTCATCGAAGATCGTTCCACCCTGCAACTTGGAATCGGCGGCATTCCCGACGCCGTGCTCTCGCTGCTGCGCGATCGAAAGGATCTGGGCATCCACACGGAAATGGTCTCCGACGGCGTCATGGAAGCGGTGGAAAACGGTATCGTCACCAACAAGTACAAAACGCTGCACCCGGGCAAGGTTATCGGCACCTTTGCCCTCGGCAGCAGCGACCTGTACCGCTACCTGCACAACAATCCGCTCTTTGAACTGCACCAGGTAAACTACACCAACGACCCGTTCGTCGTCGCACAAAACGACGGCATCGTCGCCATCAATTCGGCGGTGGAAGTCGACCTTACCGGCCAGATTTGCTCGGACTCCATCGGCTACACCATCTACTCCGGCTTCGGCGGCCAGGTGGATTTCATTCGCGGAGCGGCCCGGGCGAAAGAAGGCAAGCCCGTCATCGCACTGCCGTCCACTGCGAAGCAAGGAACTATCTCCAGAATTGTGGCACATCTTAAGGAAGGCGCAGGCGTTGTAACCAGCCGGGGCGATGTGCATTACGTCGCCACCGAATTCGGCATCGCGAACCTGCACGGTAAGAGCCTGCGCTCCAGGGCAGAGGCGCTCATCCAAATCGCCCACCCTGACTTCCGCTCTGAACTTGAAGCATTTGCGCGCGAACGGCGGCTTATCTAACGCAGGCGCGGGCGTATGGTGGTGTAACCAAAATCCAAGGAGGACACGATGTGTAATCGACGTCACCTAATCACTGGGTTGCTGGGTTTCTTCGTCATCGCCGCAATGGGGTGCGGCCAGAGCAGAAAGGCAGAACAGCAGCAGCAAGCAGAGCTGGCGCTGCGCGGCAAACAAATGTTCGAGCAGCACGGCTGCAACAAATGCCACTACGTTGGCGACGAACAGGTCAGCGCGGAGGGTCCGGACCTGACGCGGCCCCTTCTGGCCAATGACAGCTCGTTCGTCAGAGCGCATCTGACATTTGTCGAGCAATCGAAGATGCCTCCGATCACGCTTTCGGACGAAGAAATTCGGCTCGTGGGAAGATACATCGCCGGCCTGCACGCAGCCAAGCAACCCCCGGTGCCGCCGGGCGATGCTGATGCCGAATGCGCGGTTTGTTACGCGCCCGTGTCGAAGAAAACGGCAGCCGCAAACAAGCTTGTGGGTAAAGTCAGAGGACAAAGCTACTATTTCGAGTGCGATGAGTGCCGCGACGCCTTTATGCGGGCGCCCGAAGCGTATATCGAGCTCGCCCGCAGGCACGATGAGGGTGCGAAATCCGATTTTAGCAGTAAGTAAACATTCACAAATGTTCGAAATGAGCCACAGCGGTTCTCCCCCCTGAGCTGGCGGGGTGGAACAAACCACCCTGCCGACTGCAAACATTCCTTGCGCATTTGCCTAAAACTGCTATCATTAGAGCATGCATTCGCAAATCGCACAACTTTTTCTTTCTCTTTTTTGCAAAAGTTTTGCTATACTCTATAGTTTGTTTATCTATTCGTTAATTCCTGAAAGTGAGCCTTAGCGATGATATCAAAAGAAGATGCTCTGAAGTACCACAGCGGTCAGCAGCCCGGAAAAATCGAGGTTGCCACAACCAAACCGTGTATCACACAGCGCGACCTGGCACTTGCCTACACGCCGGGTGTGGCTGAACCCTGCTGGGAAATTGAAAAAAATCCGGACGATGTCTTCAAATACACCGCCAAGGGCAACCTGGTGGCGGTGGTCAGCAACGGCACGGCCGTGCTTGGCCTCGGCGACATCGGCGCGGCCGCCGGCAAGCCGGTGATGGAAGGCAAAGGCGTGCTGTTCAAACGCTTCGCTGACATCGACGTGTTTGACATTGAGCTGGACTCGCACGACCCGCAGGAGATTATCCGCGCGGTCAAACTTATGGAGCCGACCTTCGGCGGCATCAATCTGGAAGATATCAAGGCGCCTGAGTGCTTCATCATTGAAGAAGAGCTGAAGCGCACCATGAACATTCCCGTGTTTCACGACGACCAGCACGGCACCGCCATCATCTCCGGCGCCGGTTTGCTCAATGCCGCAGAAATCACGGGCCGTAAGCTCGCAGACATGAAAATCGTCGTTTCCGGAGCCGGCGCCGCGGGTCTCGCCTGCGCCAAATTCTATGTCCGGCTCGGCGCCCGCAAGTCCAACATTTTCCTGTGCGACAGCAAAGGGGTTGTGTACGTGGGCAGAAAAGAAGGGATGAACCCGTACAAAGAGGAGTTGGCCGTGGAAACAGAGGCGAGAACGCTGGCCGACGCCATCAAGGGAGCGGATGTGTTCTGCGGCCTTTCGCGGCCCAACCTTCTCAGTGTAGAGATGGTACGCTCGATGGCCGACGACCCGATCATCTTCGCCATGGCCAACCCCGACCCTGAAATCACCTACGAGGACGCCAAAAGCGCCCGCGATGACGTGATTATAGCCACGGGCCGCAGCGACTATCCGAACCAGGTCAACAATGTGCTCGGCTTTCCCTTTATCTTCCGCGGCGCCCTGGACGTCAGAGCAACCGCCATTACAGAAGGCATGAAGGTCGCAGCCGCCCGGGCGCTCGCCGATCTGACGAAAGAGCCTGTCCCCTACTCTGTGATCCAGATCTACCGTGGCGAAAAACTTGAATTTGGGCGGGAATACATCATCCCCAAACCTTTCGACCCCAGGGTCTTGATTTGGGAAGCGGCCGCCGTGGCCGAGGCAGCGATCAAGGATGGCGTCGCGCGCATCGAGCTGGATATTGCCGAGTACAAGGAAAAGCTCGAGGCCCGTCTGGGCATGTCGAGAAAAGTCATGCGGAAAGTGATCAACCGGGCGCGAAACCAGCCGAAGCGTATCGTCTATCCTGAAGGAGAGTACGGGCCTATTCTGAAAGCGTGTGAAATCGTTCTCGACGAAGGCATGGCGCATCCGATCCTGATCGGAAACGAAGACGCGATTCGCAACAGAATTGATGAGGCACACCTGAACCTGGATTCTATCGAGATCGTCGACCCGAAGAAATCCGAAAAATACGACGAGTATGCGAAAGCGCTGTTCGAACTGCGGCAGCGCAAAGGAGTGACCGCCAGCGGAGCCAGGCGCCTACTTCTGCGTTCCAACTACTTCGCCGCGATGATGGTCAGAACGGGAGATGCCGACGGCATAGTTTCGGGTATGACCACTTCCTATCCCGAAACGATCCGGCCTGCCTTACAGGTCATCGGTGTGCGGGAAGGTGTCACCAAGGTGGCCGGCCTGTACATGATCGTTTCCAAAGACCGGACCCTGTTCTTCGCTGACGCCACAGTCAACATCGAGCCGACCGCCTCGGAGCTGGCGGAGATCGCTTTGCTTTCGGTGGAAGAGGTGAAACGGTTTGGCATTGAACCGAGGGTCGCCATGCTTTCTTTCACCAACTTCGGCAGTGCCAGCCACCCGCTAGTGGACCGGGTGCGCGAAGCCACCCGACTGGTGCACGAACAGGCGCCTGACCTGCTCATCGACGGTGAGATGCAGGGAAATACCGCGGTCTCGCCGACGATTCTCAACGAAACCTACCCGTTCAGCAAGCTGGCCGGCACGGATGGCGCGAACGTGTTGATTTTTCCAAACTTGGAAGCCGGAAACATCGCGACCAAGCTGGTTCCGGAGTTGAGCGGCGCGGAGGTTATCGGACCGATCCTCCTCGGCATGAACAAACCCGCACACGTCCTGCAGGTCGGCGATACCAACGAACTCGACGTGGTGAACATGACCGCGATCGCGGTGATGGACGCACAGGCGAACGGCTAGCGGCCGGAAAAATGAGCGCAGAGCCGCACGCCATCTCCGTGCGGCTCTGCCAGCTACCTGGATAAACGCTGACGCATTGGTTTTTACCCACTCAGACAGGAGGCAAGACATGATACAAATCATCGTACTCAGCCTTGGGGCCGTCTTAGCGATTATTGTTCTCTATTTCGCCGTGATGGCGATCCGCGGAAGGCTCGCCTACCGGGGCAAGATGATGGTCACCTGCCCCGAAACGAAGGAAGCCGTCGGAGTCAAAGTCAGTCCGAAGGCTGCGGCTCTGAGCGGTCTCGCCGGAAAACACGACCTGCGTCTCAGCGAGTGCACGCGCTGGCCGGAACGTCAGGATTGCGGCCAGGAGTGTCTGCAGCAAATCGAGAACCGGCCGGAAACCTGCATGGTACAGAACGTACTGGCCGGCTGGTACCTGGGCAAGCACTGCGCCTACTGCGGCAAGAGCTTCGAGAACATCCACTGGCACGACCACAAGCCCGCGCTGATGAGTCCGGAAGGCAAGCTCGTCGAGTGGAAAGACGTGCCGGTCGAGACCCTGCCGCAGGTGTTTGAGACACACGAACCCGTGTGCTGGGATTGCTTGATCGCCGAGACCTTCAGACAGCAGCATCCTGAGCTGGTAACCTCGGCGCCGGTGAGGCATACGGAACGCTCGTAGCTTTCGCCAAAATCGCGAAAAGTATCAGGCTGCCCGGAGAACGCGCTCTAAGACCGTCCGGCCCCCAACGTGCGCAATCCAAATATAATTGCTGGACGGCGCCAAAATCGACGGACGGCCAAGCCTCGAACTGCGCCCCATCCGGCAAGTAACCTCTGTGTTCTGCCATTCCCACAGCGGCATTACTTTCCGGCCTGAGAAACAAGATAGCATGCCGAAAAGCGAATCTCCGCCAGGAACACTGGACATGAGGCAGGCAGCCGTTCGGGGTACTTCTACGCAGACTCACTCAGAGTCACGCGCCACACACATCCCCCACAAAAAATCCCGCGAGCTCCGTCGAGCCCGCGGGACGTTCGAAAAAACAGCTTGTGACTTCGGTACTAGTTTAACATATACCGCAGGCCAACCTGAATCTGCCAGCGCGAGTTAAGACCCGGATCATCGATAAAGGTCTTATCCGGGCCGATGAAGTTGAACACCGGCGCTCCGCTCTGGTCGAATTCGACCAGGCGCAAAGGTGAGGTTGCAGCCGGGCTGGCCACTTTGCGCACACCCCAGTCAGAATTCAACAGATTCGCGACGTTCAGGATATCCAGATTGAATTGCAGCGTGTGCTTCTTGGTACCCGCCATGAAGCTGAGGTCCTGCAATATACGCAAATCGATATCGCTGTACCACGGATTGACAGCGCCGAAACGCTCGGCGATCTCGCCGCGGTGCGAGCTCAGATAATCATCCTGTTTGATGAACCTGTCGAGCCGGCTCCACTGGTCCGCAGCGGTGACGGTGGCGCCATTGCCGTCGACGAAATCTCTGAGAATGATGTCGCTCTGTGACTTCGGGATGAAAATGAGGTCATTGCCACCCTGGCCGTCGCCGTTCACATCGCCGGAGTAGACAAACGAGTACCGGCTGCCACCGGCGCCGGCGAAGGTATTGCCATCCGCAGCCTCGAAAAACAGGCCAAAGTGCGTCTTCAGACTGCTCGACCAGTTCTTGGTGTAGGTTGCGTTACCGACAATGCGGTGGCGATGGCCGAACTCAGAGAAGCCCAGCTTCGGATCGTTCGGGTTGCCTTGAACCGGCTGGTTCTGCCAGAGAACGCTGGCGATCTCCGTAGACTTCAGCTTGTTTTTCGCCTGGTTGAAAGTGTAGGCGATGCCGGCGTTCAGGCCGTTGCTGAAAGTCTTCCGCAGTTGCGCGGTCACATCGACGTTGTAGCCTGAACGGGTATTGTCAATGACATAAATACCCGCGCCGCCATCGGAATTGAGCTCGTTGGCGCCGAAACCGCCATAGTATGGACGGCCATCCGGCAACGTACGCACTTGAGCAGCCAGGTCGGCATTGCGCATAAAAATGGCATTGACATCCTTGCCGTAAAGGACCTCGAGCGTTCCGAGCAAGTCCCACGGAAGTTGCTGGTCGACGGCGATGTCCGTGTTCCAAACTTGCGGCCACTTGAAATCAGAAACCATAGCGTTCACGTCGAAGGACTGCTGCAAAATCGAACCGTGCCCAGTCTTGATTTGCGGACCGTTCGGGTTGGCAAACGGCTCGAACAGATTCGGGTTGGCGCCCGGATTGGAAATCACGTTACCGATCCACACGAACGGCACACGTCCGGTAAAGATGCCTGTACCACCTCGCAGCTGGGTCGAGCGATCGCCATTGACATCCCAGTTAAAACCGACGCGCGGCGAAAACAGGGGCGTGGAACCAGGCAGCTTGCTCTGATCCACCGTTTCCGGGTTGCCGTTTTTATCAAGAGCCGTCAGGCTCCTGGAAAAAGGATTATCCACCGGATTGGTGAAGTAGATCGGGAAGTCGACCCGCACACCGGCGGTCAGGTTTACCCGGTCGGTCAACAGGTATTCGTCCTGCGCGTAGAAGGCGAGTTGGCCAACGTCGATATTTTCACCCTTGAACGGTGCCGTATCCGGGGTTACCATGGAGGCGAAATCGATGCGGTTCGGGTTGTTGGGATCGGTCGCAGCCATAAAATCAGCCACAGAAGCAAACGTAGTCGGCGCAAAATCAAATCCGAAAAGACCGTTACGGAAGATATTGAAGGAGTTGAAAAATCCGAAGGTCTCGAAGTTGGTGCCGAACGTGAACACATGCTTTCCGGAAAACAGGCTGAAGTTGTTTGTAAACTGCCATACATCCTGATCCAGGATATTGTGAATCGAGAAAGGCTCGTGGCCAACCGTAGTAAACGTTACGCCACCCTCGCCGATTTCGATCGTCGGGAAGGGCACACTGTTCGGTTGGCGAAAATCGCGGAAACGGTTGTAGCTGGCGAAAAAGCGGTTCGCGAACTTCTTGCCCCGGCTGTTGACCTCGAGCGCAAACGAATTGAGCTGATTATTGATCCGGTAGCCTGAATTCTTGAAAGGAAGGCTGCTCGAATTCGGTCCGCGGCCGGTGTTGCGGAAGCTGAGCGCAAACGGATGCGGCGGCAGGTCGCGGCGGCCATCGAGGTAGTTATAGCGAAACGTCAGGTTGTTGCTCTCGTTGATGTTCCAGTCGAGCTTCAACAGCAGCTTGTCGTTGTCCGAGGCGTGGATGAAACCTTCGAACGGACCCGTGTCGTAGCCATACACGTCTTTCATCCGCTGGCTGATGGCGTTGAGCGTCTGTGCATCTGCCCGCGACTGGCCGAACCCGGCAGGCGAAGTCGGTGTAGGTCTGGCTGCGAAATTCGTTCCCGGATCGTCTCGGCGTTCAAGCTCGCCGTTGACAAAAAAGAACAGCTTGTTACGAATGATAGGACCGCTCAGGGTAAATCCGGACTGATTGAACTTCAGATCGGGATTGGCGATAACATCCTGTCCGCGGACCTGGTTTCCCAGCAAGCTCTCGTTCCGGACAAAACTGTAGGCCGATGCCTTGAACGTATTTGAACCGCTCTTGGTCACCGAGTTGACGTTGGCTCCGGTAAACCCACCCTGGCGCACGTCAAACGGCGCCACGGATACCTGCACCTGCTCGATAGCGTCAAACGGTACCGGTTCGGCGCCACTCTGGCCACCGGGAGCCGGGTCATCGAGCCCAAACGGGTTATTGAAATAAGAGCCATCCAATGAAATATTATTAAATAGCCAGTTGCGGCCGCCAAAGCTGAAGTTGCCGTCGCTGCGCGGGTCCAGCCGGGTGACATCGCGCGTGCTGCGCTTGATTGACGGCATCTCCGCAACAGTCTTGGAGTTCACAAAGGTCGCGGCGCCTGTCCGGTCACTGTTCAACACATCGTTCTGTTCGGCCGTGACTTCGATGCTCTCCATCTCGATCGCCTCTTCCGACATTTTGAAATCGAGACGCAGATTCTGGCCGAGGCTGACATAGACATTCTCTCGCACCTGGTCCTTATAACCGATGAACGAAACCGTCACCGTGTAAGGCCCACCGATGCGCATGTTCGGAATAGTGAAGACGCCGCCAAAACGAACGGCGGTACCGTACTGGGTGCCGCTGGGCACATGAACTGCGACAACGTTGGCGCCCGGCAAGGTTTCGCCCTTGTCATCGGTCACCACGCCGTTCATCGCGCCGGTGGTCACACCTTGTGCGAACAATGACGCCGTCAGCAACAACAACGCGGCGCCTGAAAGCAGTAGCCATACTGGCCCCCGTTTCATACTTCTCATGATGATTCCCTCCCCATTATCTGTTATGAATGGATAAACTGAAATGATACTGCGCTTAAGCTCAGTGGTAGTCGTTCAGCTTTGAAAAGCCGGGCAGGTCGGCGACGGGCATTGCTCCCTCCTTTCACTAATTGCGTCGCACTACATAGTTCAGAGTGTAGCAGGAGCCTGGTAAGCCCCTTCAATGAGTTGTGAAAAGAATGATATCTGGTGATATTCATGCGAATGTATGACATCACAATAACATTTACAAGAAAAAAATGCTCGTACACGGGTCGTCGTCGATTGTGCCCGCCACATTGTGAAGAAAAATTATCTTGCGCTTTGCGGGTGGTTGGTATTACCTTGCGAGCGGAATTTACCCCGGGTTGCGTTGTACCTTGGGAGGTACCACACCCGAAAACCACAACTCTTCTGTTTCAAAGCGGAAATGTCATGAAAACCTATCTCACTATGCTGTTCGTCGCTGTGACGTTCGCCGGACTGGCGGCACAAAACAATACGATCGAATCCTTCGAAGGCACAACCTTCCCCCCTCCCGGCTGGAAGAAGATGGCCCATACCGGCGCTCCCTTTGGCTGGACAGCAACGCCGGTCGGGAGTACGGTTTTGGGATTCCCTCCCCCTCCGGACACCGTTGACGCGCCTCCGGGCGGTGGCAAAACCGTAGTTCTGGCTGCGTTCTGGACCGGCGACCTCGATGGCCAGGTCTCAACCGGCAACGCGAACGACCAATGGCTGATCACACCGCAACTCACGAATGTTCAGCCGGGAGACTCGTTGAAATTCTACCTCAAGTATTTCGGCTTTACCTTCCCGACAACGCAGCAGAGCTTCGTCGACACCCTGGATGTGAAAATCTCAACAACCATGCGCGACAGCATGAGCGATTTCACCGTGCTGGTGGATGTGCTGCCCTTCGCCACGGACAGCAGCCGGCAGTGGGTGCAGTACCGCTACGCGCTCACCGACTTTGTGGCGTCCGGATCGGATATCTATGTCGCGTTCAGGGAACACATCGCCAATACCGCCAACGAAGGCGATGTCCTCTTCCTCGATATGGTCGAGCTGCCCGGGCTCATAACTTCGGTCAATGATGACCAGACCGGGCCGGTTGACTTTGCCTTGTCACAGAATTTCCCAAATCCGTTCAACCCGTCGACAAACATCTCCTTTTCTCTGGCAGGAAGAGAACGCGTTACCCTCACCATCTACAACCTGCTGGGACAAAAGGTGGCGACACCCATCGATGCCGCTTTGCTGAGCGCCGGCCGGCACCAGGTCCGTTTTGACGCCGGCCATTTACCCAATGGCATCTACTACTACAGGCTGGAGGCCGGAACGTTCGCTGCGGTGAAACGAATGGTGCTGCTCAAATAGAAAGGGCCACCTTGTAACGGGAAAAAGCCCCTGATGGGCGGACCGGCGTCACGTCCGCCCATCAGGGAAGTCGCTATTCGCCGAACCGCTTTACCAGTTGAACCGGTTGCCCCCTCTTCCGCATACGCATGTTGATCATCTCTACCAGCAGCGAGAAAAAGACCGCGAAGTAGATGTACCCCTTCGGCACATGAAAATGCAATCCGTCCAGGACGAGCATGAAGCCGATGAGAATGAGAAATGAAAGCGCCAGGACTTCGAGCGTCGGATGATTGCCGATGAATTCGCTGATCATTCCGGCGAATATCATCATGATCACCAACGCGATGACCACCGCAATAACCATGACCATGACATGATCGGTCAGGCCGACCGCCGTCAGAATGGAATCCAGCGAAAATATCATATCCATGAGCGCGACCTGAACGATGACGCTTGCGGCTGAGACCACCGCACCGGCAGCCTGCTCGTGGACGGTCCCCTCCATTTTGTTATGAATCTCGGTCGTGCTTTTCGCCAGGAGAAAAAGGCCGCCAATCGCAAGAATGAGGTCTCTGGCGCTGGCCTCGAACCCGGCTACGACGAACAGCGGTTTGGAAAAGCCGATCAGCCAGGTGATCCCGAAGAGGAGTACAATCCTGAAGATAAGCGCCATGCTCAGGCCGGCGGTTCTGGCGCGGCCCCGTTTGTGTTCCGGCAGTTTGTTGGAAATGATCGAAATAAAAATGATGTTGTCGACCCCGAGGACGATTTCCAAGAAAATCAGGGTGACAAGCGCTATCCAGGTCTCGCCGTGCAGAAATATTTCCATAAATTGTTTCCCGCCGTCTCGTGAAAAACCACTCTCCTGAGCTTGAGGAAAGTAGACAATTCAGAAATTAAGAGAAACAATTTTTTCACCGAGGCAAGCGCGCAGCCGGCGAAGACTGGCTTCGTTGCGCGGGTTTTCCGCGAGGTGAGAGCCCATCAGCGACGATGCCTCCTATTTCGCGCGTTGAGAAATCACTGCGCTGAGGGACGGTCGGACGCGGGCTGCTCGTTGAGCAGTTCAGTCAGTTCCTGTTCGTAAATCTTCTTGTAGGATTGCTTAAAGCCGCGATGGCGATAGCGCACCCTGCCGGACCTGTCGATAAAAACGGTCGTCGGCATCGCATCAACCTTATAGAGGCGCGGCAGCTTTCCTTTAGGGTCCTGAGTGACCATGAACGGCACAGTACGGTAGAGGCCCGCCAGGAATTTGTCCATCTTGTCACTGTGTTCATCCAGGTTGATGGCAATGACCTCAAGCGAGTGAGTCTTGCTATTCAGATTGAAATCCTCGTACAGACGAATCAGAAACGGGAACTCTTTGCGGCAGGGCACGCACCAGCTCGCCCAGAAATCGAGGACGACCACCCTGCCTCTGAGGTCTGAAAGCTGTAGGTGCTTGCCCTTTGTCGTGACAAAGGCAAAGTCTTGCGCCGGTTTGGGCGCATCGGAGGCAAAAACAGTAGTTGCGGCTATACATACGATAAGGAAACTCACCAGGCTCTTCATGTGTTACTCGTGCTCCAGTTTAATCGATTGTCCACTTACGATTGGCGTCCGTATGATGCAAAGTTCATACCCAACCCGACGAAGCCGGAACCGAGCCCTTCTTCAGCAGGACTGTCCCTCCCGCCCTGTCTCCGGGGCTTGATAGAATGTGCACTTTTTGCACGATACTGCTCCGGATGTGTGAAACTTTTGTTGCGTGTCGTACCTGAGTTGGTTATACTATGCACTGCGCGAAAAGCGCCAAAAAATATGGATATTCTCCAACCTGCTTTCTAACCGGCATGGCGGGATTGGCTAACGAAATTTCCGACTTCATCCATCCCGCAGGGGAAACAAAATGAATGGCTGCCGCGTTTCATGACGTCAAACAACACAGCGGTTT
>CAZTNL010000010.1:13088-15314 GCA_964614885.1 uncultured Calditrichaceae bacterium
GGGAAACAAAATGAATGGCTGCCGCGTTTCATGACGTCAAACAACACAGCGGTTTCGCTAAACCAGCCGGTGGAACCACCGATGACAGTAAAACTCCGGAGACCCGCATGACACTCTTTCGCTCGCTCGTCCTCTTCGTCCTGATTCTTGCCAGCTCTGCGCACGCCCAGGCTAACAAGCCGGATGTCCTCACCGTCGACACTTTCCTCTCAGTCGACAAAGTCAGGCCCGGCGACGTATTCAAGATCGGCGTGAGCGTTACCCTGCACGATGACTGGCACATCAATTCCAACAAACCGAGCGAAGACTTTCTCATTCCCACAGTCGTGACCTTCGATGGAACCAGCGGGCTGCAATTCAGCGCCATCCACTACCCCGAGGGTGAGCAGCGCACATTCGCTTTTTCCGAGACCCCCCTCTCGGTTTACGACGGTACGGCGATATTCTGGGCGGATGTACAGGCAGATGCCCTGGAGGTGGGCAAACTCACGCTTTCCGGCAAGGTTCGCTACCAAGCGTGCAACGACATGTCATGCCTGATTCCGACCGAGGCGCCGTTCAGGATCACCGTGCCGGTCGTGGCAACGGGCGCACCCGTCAACGCCGTCAATTTCGACAAATTCGAGGCGTCCAGGGCCGGAATGGGTGCGCTGCAGGGGCAGCGTTCGACTGCCGGCAATGAAGTCGGCGCCCTCTTTTCCGGCAAAGGAACGGCACTGGCGCTGCTGTTTATTTTTCTTGGCGGTCTGGCGCTCAACCTGACCCCGTGCGTTTACCCGATCATTCCGATTACGGTCAGCTTTTTCGTGGGTCAGGCGTCCGGCCGGCTCAGCCGCTCATTTTTCCTGGCTCTGATTTACGTGCTCGGCATGTCCCTCACCTACTCCGCACTTGGCGTGGCCGCGGCCATGACCGGCGGCCTGCTCGGCGCCTCGCTGCAAAACCCGATGGTGCTTATCGGCATCGCGGGCATCTTTCTCCTCTTCGCCGCCAGCATGTTCGGCGCTTTCGAGATCCGGGTCCCGGCGTTTCTGAACACGCTCGCCGGCGGCTCGCACCAGGGCGTTTTCGGTTCGTTTTTTATGGGGCTGACCGTCGGCATCGTCGCCGCGCCGTGCATTGGCCCGTTCGTACTAAGCCTGCTGACCTATGTGGCCGCCAAGGGCGACCCCCTCACCGGCTTTCTCCTCTTTTTCGTGCTGTCCATAGGACTTGGACTGCCGTTTCTCATTCTCGGCACCTTCTCCGGCTCACTGAAGAACCTGCCACGCTCGGGCGAATGGATGATTTGGGTGAAAAAGGTTTTCGGCGTCATCATGGTCGCCATGGCCATCTACTTCGCCGGCACGCTCCTGCCGCATGGCCTGTACATCGGCCTGCTTTCAGCCTGCCTCATCGGCGGCGGACTGTGGGTCGGATTCATCGACAAATCCACCGCCGGGTTCGCCGCCTTCGGTTCGCTAAAGAAGCTCGCCGGCGTGCTGCTGCTCGCTTATGGCGCGTGGACGGCAACCGACGCCTGGCTGGCGGCCAGCGCTCCCCGGATCGCGTGGCAGCCATACGACGATGTCCTGATCGCGGAAGCAACAGCCTTGGGCAAGCCTGTGCTCATCGACTTCTACGCCGACTGGTGCATGCCGTGCAAACAGATCGACCGCGAAATCTTCGGCGCGGCCCCGGTCGTTGGCGCGGCGGCTGATTTCACATCTCTGAAGGCCGATCTCACGAGCGAAGACTCAGAATCGGTACAGAAACTGCGGCAGCGCTACCAGGTCCGCGGCGTGCCCACGATCATTCTGATCGACAAATACGGCCGCGAGTCGCGTCGCTTCACCGACGAGCTGGTCAAAATGGCCCCGGCCGACTTCGCCGACCTCCTGCGCGAGCTGGAGACGAAGAGTTGAACCTCTGAGCAAGGCTGCACCCGCTCATACAGGAACAGCGGGGCCGCCTCCTCGTTTTTTTGTTGCCCTTAGTGCTTTTTTGTTGTACTATTCAATTCGCTTTCCGTGATCCTTTTGCCGAGTCTAACCGGTACTACTTTAACAGCCATGAAATAGGCTGCCCACGGCGCGAAGCATGGTCGCCCCGGTTTTTCCGAAGTTTGGAGCAACAGCCGTGCGGGGGACAGTTGAGATTTCCGTTTTGCCAACATGGCCGTTGGTCGCTGACTCCTCGTTTTTCCAAAAAGCAGAATAGAAGAACGGTACGGCCCGCGTTCGTGCC
>CAZTNL010000011.1:0-15258 GCA_964614885.1 uncultured Calditrichaceae bacterium
ACCACGTCGATTCGGCCGGGAAGAAATCGAAGAACTACTATGTGCAGGAGTCCGTGGGCATTGCCACCGGGCTGCTCATTGCGGCAATTCATACTGCCGGACTCGTGTCTTTAACTCACACTCCGAGTCCCATGGGCTTTCTCAACAAAATCCTCGGCCGGCCGGACAACGAAAGACCATACCTGATTCTAGTTGTTGGCTACCCCGCTGAGAACGCGCGCGTTCCAGACATCGGCAAAAAGACGCTGGACGAAATCGCTTCCTTCATAGACTAAGAAGAGTTCCAGGAAAGGACTGGCGCCGAATGCAGAAGACACCTGAACATGTCCTCGAAAAAAAACGCTGCGAGTGGCCGGGAGATGACCCTCTGTATCTGAAATATCACGATGAGGAATGGGGCGTGCCGCTGCACGACGACCGCAAGCTCTTCGAAATGCTCATTCTCGAAGGCGCACAGGCCGGCTTGAGCTGGATTACCGTGCTACGCAAACGGGAAAACTACCGCGCTGCATTCGATAATTTCGACGCGGAAAAGATCGCGCGCTATGACGAAAACAAAATCGCGCACCTGCTGGCCAATGACGGCATTATTCGCAACCGGCTCAAGGTGGCCGCCGCGGTCAAAAACGCCCGCGCCTTCCTCGACATACGCGACGCCTTTGGCAGCTTCGATGCCTGGATCTGGCAGTTTGTCGACAGCGCTCCCCGCCAAAACGCTTTCCGTTCCCTGCGGGAACTCCCGGCGCAAACCCCGCAATCGGAAGCGATGAGCCGGGAACTCAGGAAGCGCGGCTTCACCTTTGTCGGGCCGACAATTTGTTACGCGTACATGCAGGCAGTGGGTATGGTCAACGATCACATCACGACCTGCTTCCGTTACAAGCAGGTGCAACAAAATCAATCCTAATAGGCGTTCAACAAGGAGGATATCATGCGAATGGAACTCTTTTACGCGACCAACCGGAAACACAAAGGCGACCGCTGGCGGCCAAGCGCCTACGGCCCCGACTTCAGCAACGACGGCGCGGAAAACCTTCGCTTCGGCCGGCTGACCGTCGAGGCCGACGAAGCGCGGGTAAAACAGTTTCTCGAAAAAAAGCACGGGGATGGCGAAGGGCTGGCTCACTACCTTTCCGGACAAGCAAAACGCGCGAACATCCAGGCCTACAGCGAACGCATCAAATCCAAGATTCCCGATCACCACCAGGCAGACGCCGTGTACGGCTCGCTGGCCATGTTCAAAGACCTCAAAGCCATTATGCAGGACGGCTGCGACATGCTCTCTTACATTCACGGCTTCAACGTCGCCTGGAACAAGGCAGTGGGCGCGGCCCTGGCCCTGCAATCTATGTTGAACCGCAGGGAAACGCAGTCACAGGAAAACCGAGTACAGGTTGAGCTCTTCTCCTGGCCGTCGGACGGCATGGCGCTGCCCTTCGTCTCCTACAAATCGGACCGCACTGATGCCAAAGCTTCCGGCTACGCGGTCGGTCGCGCCGTGCTCAAACTGCGCGATTTTCTGCGCTCCGCAGCCAGCAGCGAGGACGGCATTTGCGGCTCGGACATGCACCTGCTCTGCCACTCGATGGGCAATTTCGTGCTGCAAAATGCCCTGGAACGCATTGCCGAATTCAATACCGGCCGCAACCTGACCCGCCTTTTCGAACATGTCTTCCTCTGCTCCTCCGATGTCGACGACGATGTTCTCGAACTGGAGCACCCGATGGGACGGCTCAGCCAACTCTGCCGCGACGTGACCGTCTACCACAACCGCGACGACCGCGCCTTGAACGTGTCCGATTACACCAAGGGCAATCCGGAGCGCCTCGGCACCACCGGCGTGGCGCGTTTGGCGGTGCTGCACAACAAGATCAACCAGGTCGACTGCACGGAAAAGGTGCACGGATTCGTCGAGCACAGCTACTACCTCTGGGGACCGGTCGCGGCCGACATCCGCCAGAGCATCGACAACGTGCCTCCGGACGCGGAGCGCCGCAGCCGGCAGCGCAATCCCAACCATACCAACAACTGGACGCTGGTCTGATGCCGGACGAATTGACACTAAAAGGCATGCAGAAAACAGTGGACGACTGGATCGAAGCGGTCGGCGTGCGCTATTTTTCCGAGCTCACAAACCTGGCGCAACTGGTGGAAGAAGTCGGCGAAGTCGCGCGTGTCATGTCGCGCAGATTCGGCGACCAGAGCAGCAAGCCGTCGGATGAAGGCGTCGACCTTGCCGAGGAGCTGGCGGACGTGCTTTTCGTCGTCACCTGTATCGCCAACCAGACCGGCATCGACCTGACCGCCGCGTTCGAACGCAACCTGGTGAAAAAGTATGACCGCGATCGCAACCGGCACAAAAACAACCCTAAACTGCGAGGATGAACGCCTTGACCCCGGCTCACGTTGAATCGCTTCTCAGAACCAACCCCGACGTTGCCGCTATCGACATTCATTTGGCACGACTGCTGCAGCGGCTTGCCGGCAAAGAGGATCCGCTCCTCTTCCTGAGCGCGGCACTGGCCAGCAGCCAGACCCGCGCCGGCCACACGTGTCTCGACCTGAAGCTTGTCGCGCGGCAGGAGTTCGTGCGCGAAACATTCGGCGAACTGCTGCCGGCGACAGGCGGGGACCTTTCCGGCGCCCTGTTGTCCGCGTTGCAGGCCGCTCCCGTGGTCGGCCGGCCGGGCGACTACCAGCCGCTCATCCTCGACGACGCGCAGCGTCTTTATCTGAAACGCTACTGGGACTACCAGGAAAAGCTGGCCCGCTTCGCGCGCAACCGCGCCGGGCGGACCGAAACGTTGTCCGATGCCTCCCGCGCAGCCGCCAGTCTCGATGCCCATTTTCCGGACCACCCCGACGGCATCGACTGGCAGAAAACCGCGGCTGCGGTGGCGCTGCTCAAACCGTTTACGATCATTACCGGCGGGCCGGGCACGGGCAAGACGCACGCCGTGGCCCGGATTCTCTCTGTACTGCTGGAACTGCACACCGGGCCCACACTGCGGATCAGGATGGCGGCACCCACCGGCAAAGCGGCCATTCGCCTGCAACAATCGATCTCGGCGGTGAAAAAGCACCTGCCCTCTTCGGACGCCGTGAAAGCGGCCATCCCCGAAGCGGCGTCCACGGTGCACCGGCTGCTGGGATACCGGCGCTTCTCCTCGCAATTCAAACACGATGCCAACAACCAGCTCGAATTGGATGTCCTGGTCGTGGACGAGGCCTCCATGGTCGACCTCGCGATGATGGCGAAACTCGTCGACGCGCTGCCCGACCACGCCAGGTTGATCCTGCTCGGCGACGACCATCAACTCGCTTCAGTCGAGGCCGGCGCCGTCCTCGCGGATCTGTGCGGCGACGGCCAGGAGCGCTTCACGCCCGCGTTTGCCGGACAACTGGAGCAACTGACCGGCCAGCCTGAAACCGGCCAGCATGCCGCTGCGGACGGCAATCCACTGCAGGACTGTGTGGTGCACCTGCAGAAAAGTTATCGCTTCGATCCGCAGAAAGGCATCGGCGCCCTCAGCCGCGCCGTCAACAGCGGCGATGCGGCGCAGGCGCTGCACCTCCTGAAATCGGACGATACGCCCGAGGTGCGCTGGCACTGCCTGGAACAAATGGCCGCTTTTCATGCCGAAATCCCGGGAGAGCTCATCTCACCCCCTTCCCGGCCCGATCCGGACAGCGCACTGCATGCGCTCGGGCGCATGCGCATCCTCGGCGCCCTGCGCGATGGACCGCAAGGGGTAAGAACGGTCAATACACGCATCGAACGCACTGCCCGACAGAAAACGCGGCAAACGTTCGCCGGCCGCTGGTACGCAGGGCAGCCCCTTCTCATCCAGCACAACGATTACAGCCTCAATCTCTTCAACGGTGACCTCGGCGTCGTTTTGCCCGACCCGGACGAAACCGGCAGCCTCAGAACCTACTTTCCTGCCGGCGAATCCGGTTTCCGCTCCTTCCGGCCGTTTCGCCTGCCGGAGCACGAAACCGCCTATGCCATGACCGTGCACAAAAGCCAGGGATCGGAGTTTGACCGCGTCATCCTGCTGCTGCCGGAGCAGGACTCGCCGGTTCTGAGCCGCGAGCTGCTCTACACCGCCATCACCCGCGCGGCCGTCGAAGTAGACATCTGGGGCGACGAGGACATCTTTGCCGCCGCCGTCGAGCGCAAAACCCAGCGCTCGTCAGGACTGCGCGACGCGCTCTGGGCCGGCTAAGCTCAGAGCCCAGGAGAAATGAAAGTCGCGACGAAAATGCCCGCTGCGGGATAAGCTTCGGGATATCGGGTTGCACAGATTTTTTCTATTCTGTTCCCGCCGGCAACATCGATGTCGATTTACCCGTAGCCCCTTCTTTTCAGAATTATTTATCTGGTCGCGATCCAGTGCTTGAGATGATAGCGTGGTTGCGTGAAGGAGACTCATGAAAGCGATTGTCTATGCAAAATACGGATCACCGGATGTTCTTCAGGTCAAAGAGGTCGAAAAACCCTCACCGGGGGAAGATGAAGTCTTGATAAGAGTTCATGCCGCAGAGGCAACGAAGTCTGACTGCGAAATGCGAAGTTTCAACTTTCAGGTGAAGTGGTTTTGGCTGCCTTTGAGAATTGCTTTCGGACTCATAAGGCCAAAGAAACAGATATTGGGAGGATATTTTTCGGGGGAAGTGGAGTCCGTCGGCAAAGACGTCTCGAAATTTAAGAAAGGAGATCGGGTATTTGGAACGACCGGTCTGCGGTTGGGCGCGTATGCCGAATACGTATGCCTGCCGGCCAGCTACACTCTTGCACCGAAACCGTACAATGTGAGCTTTGAAGAGGCGGCAGCCATACCCCTCGGCGGACTTAATGCGCTTCACTTTTTGAGAAAAGCAAAAATCCAAAAGGGGGAAAAAGTTTTGGTAAATGGTGCTGGCGGAAGCATCGGCACTTTTGGGGTGCAGATTGCTAAAGCAATGGGGGCAGAGGTGACAGCAGTTGACAGCACCATCAAGGAGCGAATGCTGCGCCGGATCGGGGCCGATCATTTCTTCGATTACACCAAGGAAGACTTCACAAGAAGCGGCCAAACCTATGACGTAATTTTTAGCATGGTTGCCCACAGTCCTTATTCCGAATGCGTTAAAGCACTCAAACCCAGGGGACGCTACGTGATGGCAAATCCGCGTATTTCCGACATGCTGCGGTCCGTGCTGACCTCTAAGTTTACTGATAAGACAGCGATTTTCGTTTTCGCCGGTGAAAAGGAGGAAGAACTGCTCACGCTTAAGGCCATGATAGAAGAGCGCAGGATTAAATCAATCGTCGACAAAGTCTATTCGCTTGAGCAAGCTGCCGAAGCCCATCGAAGAGTGGAGACTGAACAAAGATTGGGGACTGTCGTCATCGCTGTTGGCACCAAGACCTAACCGGGCAACGCAGGCCGCTCGCCCGCACCACCACAAACGCCCCGTTTTTGTGGCAGAATCTTTTTCTGACAAGGATGAACAACTTATTGGCTTTGATTCGCAGTTGCCTTTCGCTGGTAATTGCTGTACATTTGCCGGGGGTTAACTCATAGAGGACCTGCATCCCATAAGTTCATGGCCGTGCCGGCGTACACAAAGGCCACCACTTCGACGCGGCGCTGTGCGCATGAAGCGAAACGTTATACCATATCGGGACCACCAATGACAACATACATTGCTCTTTTTAGAGGTATTAATGTCGGCGGGAAAAATATCTTGCCGATGAAGGACCTTGTGAAGATTCTTGAAGACATCGGTTGCACTAATGTCAAGACCTACATTCAGAGTGGGAATGCAGTGTTCCGGAACAAGAAAAAATCGGCAAATAAAATATCCAGAGAAATCGGTTCCAGGATTTTGGAAAGCCATGGATTTGAGCCGAGAGTATTGCTGCTTGAAATATCAGAATTGCATGAAGCTATCGAAAACAACCAATTCAATACAGAGGCCGGCAAAGCCTTGCATTTCTTTTTCCTGGATTCTCACCCTGTTCACCCTAACCTGGAACGGCTTATGGCCGCCAAATCGAAGTCGGAAGAATTCAAGCTGCACAACAAAGTCTTTTATCTATATGCGCCTGAAGGAGTTGGCCGCTCTAAGTTAGCAGCAAAAGTTGAACCATGCCTGGGGGTTCCGGTAACGGCCAGAAACTGGAATACGGTGAGTAAGCTTATGTCAATGGTTCAGCAATAAGACACCACTGAGAGAATCCGACCGACGCCCAATAGAGGAGCGCGATCAATTTCGCTGTTCTCGTCGCATACCCCCACACCCCAATCACGAATCATTGCGTTCAGACATAATCCGCGCAACCCGCAGCGCGTTGGCGGCGATGGTCAGGGATGGGTTCATGCCGCCACTGGTGGGGAAAAAGGAGGCGTCTACGACGTAGAGGTTGTCGACGTCGTGCGCGCGGTTGGTGGGATCGAGCACGCTCGCGTCCGAGTCGTCGCCGAAGCGGCAGGTGCCGCAAACGTGGCTCGTGTTCAGGTTGAGCCTGATTCCGACACTGACGATCGAGAACTCGCCGCGGATGCGGTCGTGGAAAAGCGTGCGGGCGCGGCGAACCCTGCGCTCGAGTTCGTCGCTGAAATGATACTCGTAGCGGACCGCGCCACCCTCGTCCGGCGCCGGCGGCAGCACGCGGTTGCGCGCATAAGGCAGGTCCTCGATGATGCTGGTAAAGCCGACGGTGCCACCAAAGACAAACGCGCCGGCCGCGGCCAGCGCCGGATGCAGCGGCGCCGCCAGTTTCTGCAATAGCCCCGGCCGGTAATCCGCCTGCATTTTCAGGAAAGCGCGAACCACCTCGCGGTTCATGACAAAAGAGTGCGCGTGGAAATTGCCCAGCTTCTCCTCACCGTCGAAATAAAAATCGTTGATGGAAACCCCGGTGTTGAACTCCGGCGCCGGCTGCCGGCCCTTCGGTTTTATAATGACGCCTTCGGAAACGTGCAGCATGAGGTTGCGGCCGACGAGACCGGTGCGGTTGGCGATCCCGTCGGGAAAATCCGACGACGTGGAGCTGAGCAGGATGCGCGGCGAGTTGAACGCGCCGGCGGCCAGCACGAACAGCCTGGCGCGGATGTCGATGCGCCGGCCCCGCCAATCGCATTCGACCGACTCGATCCCTATGCCGCGAAGCCGGAAGCGCCGCACCTCGCAGCGGGGCAGGACCTTGGCGCCCGAGTGTTCGAGCGCCGGCTGCAGACAGATCCGGCCGGCGTCGTTCTTGCACTCTTTGTCGCACAGGTCGCTGACGCACTTTTCGCACCCCGGCACGAATTCCAGCCCCTGGTGCAGCCGGTAGGGGTGCAGTCCGACGCGGGCAAATTTCTCGGCGATGAGCGACTCCTTGGCGGTCAGCGGCGGTGGCGGCATGAGCCGGAAGGAATGACCGGGACGCAGGGGGTCTTCGCTGCCGCGGACGCGGTAGAGGGCCTCGGCCTCCTCGTAAAAAGGGCTGAGCTGTTCGTATGAGATCGGCCAGGTTTCCGGAACCGCGGCCTCTTTTCCCCTCGCGTACCAGCGCCCCGGCTGAAAGTCTTCGGGGAAAAAACGATCGAGCACGGCCGCATAGCGCGCAGTGCCGCCGCCGGCGCCGCAACCGACCGGCGGGTAGCTGGCCTGCGCCGTGTCCTCGGGATTGCGCGTAAACATTTCCGGCCACATCCCAAGCGCCAGCCGGGAATCGGCGGCGATCTTCCGTTTTTCCTCCAGCTCCGCCTCCGAGGCCGCATAGCGAACGAATCCGCGCTCCAGAAAAAGCACGGACTTGCCCAGGCGGGCGAGCTCGTAGCCGCAGGTGGCGCCGCCCATGCCGGTGCCGATGACAACCACATCCCAGACTTCACTTTCCGGCGAAGTGGGAATAGACGGATGGTCGTCGTGTCCGGTTTTCAAGTGGCTGCCGGTGTTTCTGAGGTGTCGGGAACACGCAGGACGCGCTCCGTGGCCCCGGAGCGAATGGCGGTGGCCACGCTTTCGAGAATCGCCACGTCCTGCGCCGCGTCGGCGGCGGTGTAGAGAGGCCGGCTGCCGGTGGTGAGCGCCTGCAGGATTTGCTGCCACATGTCGCCGCGGCTGGCATCGGCCGCAACCTCGTTTGTCTGCTCGTCCAGCCCGGTCACGAGCACCTTGTTGCCGGCGGGCTGGATAACGCCGTTCGTGCCGCGGATATTGAATCCGCACTGGATGGTGGGCAGGGCCGCCGAATGGCTGAAGACGCCACGCAGGCCGGAGGCGTACTGGAATTGCATGAGCACTTCGTCATACTCGCCGAACTCCTGCCGCCACTTCCGGCCGGTGGCGGAAACGCTTTCCGGCACGCCGAAGAGGCGGGTGAGCTGCGCGAGCGGATGGATGCCCGCGTCCAGCAGGGCGCCGAGCGGGAATGCGCCTTCGCGCCGCCAGGCGGTCCGGCCGAAGCCGCCGGCGTCGTGTTTGTCGGCATCCATGAGAAAATGCACGATCCGGTCGTAGAGTATCAGCTCCCCGATGGCGTTTTCCGCGAGCAGGCGCCGGGTCGTAGAGATGTCCGCATGGTAGACGGCCTGTTCCAGCACGGTGACGCGCTTGCCGGACGCCGCCTCAGCCCGCAGGACGGCCTGGCATTCCGCGGTCGTTTGCCCCAGAGGCTTTTCGACAAACACGTCCTTCCCGGCCTCGAGCGCCGCGACCGTGGTCGAAGCGTTCAGCCCGATCGGAGTCAGCACGAGGACGGCTTGCACATCTGCGTCGTGCAGCAGCTTCCCAATGTCATCATAGTGCCGGGAACCCGGAACGCCGGCGGCGTCGAGCGTCTCCTGCCTGCGGGCGCAAAGGGCGACGATTTCAACCTCACCGGCATGCTGCGCCAGCACGATCTGGTGCTTTTGTCGCCAGATGAGTCCGGGACCGATGACGCCGAGCCGCAGCTTGCTGGCGGCCGGCGGCGATTGCCCGGCGGCCGGCTTTCCGGCTTTCCGCCGGGTACGGAAAAAAGGTAGCTTCATGAGAATTCCTCGTTGCAAAATGACGAGACCACCGCACGCGCACACGGGCCGGCAGTCGTAACCAAAGTAAAGCAAGACGGGAATATTGTCAAGCGCTATTCCCCGGGTATTACGCGCAGCCTGGCGGTTTTGTGGAGACGAGCGCGCTTCAAAATCGTGTGTCGGGAAATCCGGCGTCAAATTTTCCCTTGACCCGTTCCGCAGAAATGAAGATATTCCCTGCGACCCAGATGTTCACGAACCGCGGGTCCAATGGCCCGTTTTGGGCGCCTTAAAAGAATCCTCACCGCTGTCAACAAAGGAGACGCTGACAATTGAATGCAGCCGTCGAAGGGGAAGTAAAATGGTTCAACCATTCTAAAGGTTACGGCTTTATCATCGCGGACACCGGAGAGGAAGTCTTTGTGCACCACAACGACATCGAGATGTCCGGCTACCGTTACCTCCGCCGCGGACAGCGCGTGCGCTTCGAGCGAATCGAGCGCGAAGACGGCCCGAAAGCGGTTGCCGTCACCATTACCGGGGAAGCGCCGCCCAGGCAGGAACCGCAGGTAGCCGAGGAGCCGGGCGAACCCTGCGAGCGCTGTTACACGCTGAACCAGCGCATTCAGGTCGAGGAAGATCGCGAGCACGAGTTCAAGAGTCTGGCCAAAGCGCGCGATCCGGTGCGCACGATCAGCGAGTATTACATCGAAAAATATATCAACGCATTTCTCAACACCAACGGCGGCGTCATCTTTTTCGGCATCGAAGACGACGGGACCGTGCAGGGCATCCAGCTCGACCGCGGCAGTCGCGATCATCTGCGCACAGAGATCAGCAAGCTCATCAATCGCTTCCAGCCGTCGGTGGAGCCAGATCTCTACCGCATCGATTTTGTGCCGGTTACCGGCGCAGAATCGACCTACGTCGTCGAAATCCATGTGAGCCGGGGCACGGCCAGCCTGTACATGACCGGCTCCCAGAACTTTTTCATTCGTCGCGACGGCAGCAATTTTCTCATGCCGTTCGACATGATCCGGTCGCGACTGCAGCCGCCGGCAGCAGCCCCGCTTCCGGCCGGTGAACCCCAGCCGGCGCCGGATACAGAAGTCCGGAGCGCAGCCGAAAAACCGGAGCCCGAGGCGCTGGAACTCGGCATCCTGCTCGCCATGGTTTTCATGAGCTGGTCGGATGAAACCCTCTCCGAGCCGGAACGCAAACTCTTGGAAGAGCGCGCCCGCGGCGCAGGCCTGGATGAAAATGAAGTGACCATCCTGCGCGCCGCCGCCGCCCGGCGACCGCTGCTCGACAGCATCGTCTCCTACCTGCCCACACGCGAGTCCCGGCAGGCCGCGGCGACCATCGCCTACCTCACCGCGCTGACCGATAGTGTGCTAACCGAGAACGAGCTCGCGGCCTTCGACAAGATGTGCCGGGCGCTCGGCCTCTCGGAAGAGGAGCGCGAAGATATCCGGCAACTCGGAGAGCAGCGCATCCGCTGAGCGGTAGAAATGCGTTGCATTCTACTAGGAAAAAAGCTATACTGATTTTCGGAAACTCTTCCTGTGCTATAGGGGCGCCACATTCTGGCTGAGAAATGTCCCTTTGAACCTGATCCGGGTAATACTGGCGGAGGGAATGGCTGACAGACGATGAGCGACACTTGTTATGAAAGCCGTTTTCACAGCCGGGTTCCGGCGCAGAAAGCGGTTTTTTTGTTTGGTCGACCGGAGCAACAACCGATTTACGCCGTTCTGCGAAATCTGTGATTCATCACCATAACTTGCGGTCTCGCCGCAATGGAGGTTGTAGACATGGTACAAGAGACAATCAAGAAGCGCACCGGGGACAATGTTTCCCAGATGCACTACGCCCGCAAAGGGGTGATAACCAGCGAAATGGCCAGCATCGCGGAGCGCGAGCATATGCCGGTGGAGACCGTGCGCGAGGAAGTGGCGGCAGGCCGCGCTATCATCCCGTCGAACATCAATCACCCGGAGCTGGAGCCGATGATCATCGGCAAAAAGTTCAGCGTGAAGGTGAACGCCAACATCGGCAACTCGGCAACGACCTCTTCCATCGACGAGGAAGTGGAAAAGCTGCGCTGGTCCATTCGCTGGGGCGCGGACACGGTCATGGATTTGTCGACCGGCAAGAACATCATCGGCACCCGCGAAGCGATATTGCGCAACTCCACGGTGCCGATCGGCACGGTGCCGATTTACGAAGCGCTCACTTACGTCGATTCGCCGGAGGAGCTGACCCCGGAAATCATGCTGAAAGTGATCGAGGATCAGGCCAAACAGGGCGTCGATTATATGACGCTTCACGCCGGCGTCCTGCTGCGCTACATTCCGCTGACCGCCAACCGCGTCACCGGCATCGTCTCGCGCGGCGGCTCGATTCTGGCAAAATGGTGCCTGCACCACCATACCGAGAATTTCCTCTACACCCATTTCGAGGAAATCTGTGAGATTCTGAAAAAGTACGATGTCGCCTTCTCCCTTGGCGACGGTCTGCGGCCGGGTTCGATCGCGGATGCGAACGACCGCGCCCAGTTCGCGGAGCTCGATACGCTCGGCGAGCTGACCGAGATCGCCTGGAAGCACGACGTGCAGGTGATGATCGAAGGTCCCGGCCATGTGCCCATGCACCTGATCAAGGAAAATGTGGACAAGGAGCAGGAGATTTGCCATGAAGCGCCGTTCTACACGCTCGGCCCGCTGGTGACCGACATCGCGCCGGGATATGACCACATCACCTCGGCCATCGGCGCCGCCATGATCGGCATGTACGGCACGGCCATGCTTTGCTACGTGACTCCGAAAGAACACCTGGGGCTGCCGAACAAGGAAGATGTGAAGCAGGGCTTGATCGCTTATAAGATTGCCGCGCATGCGGCCGACCTCGCCAAAGGGCATCCGGGCGCGCAACAACGCGACGACGACATTTCCAAAGCGCGATTCGAGTTTCGCTGGGAAGATCAGTTCAATCTGGCACTCGACCCGGAAACGGCGCGCGCTTACCACGACGAAACCCTGTCGCACGATTCGTTCAAAGAAGCACGCTTCTGCTCGATGTGCGGCCCGCAGTTCTGCTCGATGAAAATCACGCAGGACGTCCGCGACTTCGCCCGCGAGCACGGCATGGAGGACGAAGAAGCACTGGAAGCCGGTCTGCGCAAAAAGGGTGAAGAGTTCCGGAAAACGCATCCGCTGGAGGTCGTTTAGAGCAGATGCGGAGCGAGTCGTTCCCGGCTGTCACCGAAACCGGCCGCACATGACCCTTCTTGGTATTGAAACCTCCTGCGACGAAACCGCAGCCGCCGTCTGGCGCGGTGATGAATTGGCATCGAATGTCATCGCTTCGCAGGAGGAGCATATTCTCTTCGGCGGCGTGGTGCCTGAGCTGGCCTCGCGGGCGCATGTGCGCCTGATCGTGCCGGTGGTGCAACGGGCGATAGAAGACGCCGGCATCGCACTTGGCGATGTCGAAGGCATCGCGGTGACCTACGGCCCGGGGCTGGCCGGAAGCCTGCTCGTCGGCCTGAACTTCGCCAAGGCCGTGGCCCTGGCGCAAAACACCCCGTTCATCGGCGTGCACCATATCGAGGGACACGTCTTTTCCAACTCCGTCGTTCATGCCGGCCCGCAGCCGCCGTTCCTGGCGCTGATCATTTCCGGCGGCCACACCCAGTTCATCCTGGTGCGGGAATGGGGATCATACGAAGTTGTCGGCCGCACGCATGACGACGCCGCCGGCGAAGCGTTCGACAAAGTCGCGCGCATGCTGGATTTGCCCTACCCCGGCGGCCCGGCCATCGAGAAGCTGGCGCGCGAGGGCGACAGCAGTTACGTCTCGCTGCCCAGGGGAAAAATCAAAGGCAAGCGCCTCGACTTCAGCTACAGCGGTCTGAAGACGGCAGTGCTCTACCATCTGCAGTCGCTGGACGCGGCCGAGCGGATCGCGCGCCGGGCCGATGTCGCCGCCAGCTTCCAGGAAGCCGCGGTGCAGGTGCTCGTCGACCGCAGCCTGCTGGCGCTGGAAACTTACGACCTGCGGCAGTTGGCGCTGGCCGGCGGCGTGGCCTGCAACACGCTCCTGCGGCAGAAACTGCAGGAAGCGAGCGCCGCCCGTGGATTTGAGCTTTTTTACCCGCCGGTGGAGCTGTGCACGGACAACGCGGCCATGATCGTTCGCGCCGGAAAATTCCACCTCGAACAGGACCGGACCTCTGACTTCAGTCTGAGCCCGAGGCCTTCCCTGGCGCTTGAAACGCGCGCCGGAGAGCAAAAGGCGGTGGTACATTGAGCACCTCTCTTGCGCAAATCAGCCTAAAGACCTCCGGCTCCGGCCTGCTGCTGGTGCTCCTGATCCTGGTGGCGATCGCGGCCGGCTACCTCGTATACCGCCGAACCGTGCCGCCGGTGTCGAAATCCTGGCGCGTGCTCCTCGGCACGCTGCGCGCCATGTCGCTGGTATTGATTCTGCTGCTCCTCTTCGACCCGATTCTCAGCCTGACCCGCCACCGGCAGGAGAAGCCAGTCGTCGCGGTTCTGGTGGACAACTCGGCGAGCATGAGCCTCACAGACGAAAAAGGTGACCGCGGCGCCCAAACCGAACACATCCTGCAGGACCCGCTGTTCACGCGGCCGGACAAGGCGCAGCAGTGGCAGTTCTATACGTTTTCTCACGATCTCGACGGGCCTGCCGAAACGCCCCCCGATTCGCTGGAGCTGAATGGCGATGGCACCGACATTCGCCGGGCGCTGGAAGCCCTGAACGAACAAATGGGTGAGCGCTATTTTGGCGCAGCGGTCGTGATCACGGACGGCGCCGACAATCTCGGCGAGAATCCGGTCCGTTACGCACAGAACTACCCGGTGCCCATCTACACGATCGCGGTGGGCGATCCCGCAGCTCAGAAAGACGTGCTCGTCAGCAACTTCGTCACCAATGAAATCGCCTATGCCGGCAGGAAGATCCCGGTTGATGTTTTCGTCCGGAACAACGGCTTTGCCGGTCAGCGCATTCCGGTCAGCATCACGCTCGACGGCCGGACGGTAGACAGCCGGACGATCCAGTTGGCGGGCAATGGCGCTGAGCAGAAGGTCCGTCTGTATTTTACACCGGAAAAAGAGGGACTGACCAAATACGAAATTCATCTGCCCCAACTCGCAGGCGAGCTGACGCAGGCGAACAATTCAAAAGTTTTCTACGCCAAAGTCCTGAAGAGCAAGCTCAGGGTGTGCATCGTGGCCGGCGCTCCGAGCCCCGATTTCAGTTTTCTCAAGCGCGCGCTCGGCTCGGACGAAAATATCGAAACCACGCCATACGTGCAGAAACGCGGCGGCGAATTCTATCAGGCCGGGACTCTGCCGGATGCCGCAGGTCTTGAGAAGTTCGACTGCTTCATCCTGCTCGACTTTCCCCACGGCGACTCCCGGCCTGCGGCCATCGACCAGCTCAGAGAGATCCTCGCCAAAGGCAAGCCCGCGCTGTTCCTCGCCGGAAAAAATACCGACTACACGGCGCTCTGGAAACTGCGCGACTTCCTGCCATTTGCCGGACAACCAGCCAGGGGCGCCGAGCAAAACATCTTCGTCGACTTGTTACCGCAGGGCATTTACCACCCGGTTTTGCGAGCGTTCGAGGAGGATGCCAGAAATCAAACGAGCTGGAAACAACTGCCGCCGGTATTTGCAAATGTCGCACCGGTGAAATTGCGCACAGGCGCTACGGCGCTGCTCGGCATCGATATGGCCCGTTCTCGTTCGACCGGACTGCGTCCTGCGACCCTGCTGGCGGCCTACGATTCAGGTAAGCGCAAATCTGCGGCACTTCTGGCTTACGGCATTTGGCGATGGCAACTGTTGATGCAGGGGGTGGGCAAGGACGACCGAAACTATACGATGTTCCTCACGAATCTCGTTCATTGGCTGACGACCAGTGACGAGAGCAAGCTGGTGCGGGTAACACCGAACAAGGAAATCTACCGCAGCGGCGAAGAGGTCGCTTTTACCGCCCAGGTTTACAACGAGAACTACCAGCCACTCGATGGCGCGGAAGTCACGGTGCAGCTTTCCGGCAGCGGCCTGGTCGAAGATCTGACGCTGAGAAATATCGGGGACGGACGCTACGAGGGCAGCTTCCAGGTGCTCGACGGCGGGGACTATCGTTTCAACGGAACCGCGCACGAGCAGGGACGGATTCTCGGGCGGGACTCGGGAAAATTCTCTGTCGAGCCGTTCAGTCTCGAATTCCA
>CAZTNL010000012.1:0-15083 GCA_964614885.1 uncultured Calditrichaceae bacterium
TCGTTCGGTTGGCCGACCAGGTGTTGCGCTTCCGGCCACGGTACGTCGATTTGGCCGTCAATCCTGACGTCCGCGAGGTCTTTGTTATGCGCTCAAAAATCATCTCGAACATGCGCCGGTTTCTTGATCAGAAAGGGTTCCTGGAAGTAGAGACGCCCGTTCTGCAGCCAATCTACGGCGGCGCCTCCGCGCGACCGTTTGTCACGCACCACAACGCGCTCGACATCGATCTCTATCTGCGCATTGCCGATGAGTTGTACCTGAAACGTCTGATTGTAGGCGGCTTCGACGGCGTTTACGAAATCTCGAAGGACTTTCGCAACGAAGGCATGGACCGCTTTCACAATCCGGAATTCACCATGATGGAGGTCTACGTCGCCTACAAAGACTACCATTTTATGATGCAGCTCGTCGAGGAGATGGTGAGTTTCATTGCCAACGAAATTTTTGGCAGGATGAAAATTATGCACCAGGGACGGGAAATCGATTTGACCCCACCCTGGGAACGACTGCCGCTTTTCGAGGCCATTGGAAAATACACGGGCCAGAATCTCCTCGGTATGGGGCTGGATGACCTCACCAAAGTCGCGAAGTCACTCGGTCTGGAAATCGAGTCTTTCTGGCGTGAGGGCAAAATTGTTGATGAAATTTTCAGCGAGAAAGTGGAGCCGCACTTGATCCAACCCACTTTCATTACCGATTATCCCGTCGAATTGTCGCCTCTGGCCAAGCGCCATCGCGACGACTCCCGGTTGGTGGAACGCTTCGAGCCGTTTCTGGTAGGTGGCGAGATCGGCAACGCTTTCAGCGAGCTCAACGACCCGCTGGACCAACGCGAACGCTTTCTCGCGCAACAGAAATTGCTCGAACTCGGCGACGATGAGGCGCAGATGCTCGACGACGACTTTTTGCGCGCGCTCGAGTACGGCATGCCGCCAACGGGCGGGCTGGGTATCGGTATCGACCGTCTCGTCATGCTGTTTACCGACCAGCCGTCTATCCGGGACGTTCTGTTGTTTCCGCAAATGCGGCCGGAAAAGGGTGAGCGCCCAAGGTAACGGAGACCGCACATGTCTTACGAAATGTTCGTCGCAAACCGGTATCTGAGGTCAAAGCGCAAGACCGGATTTATTTCATTGATCACCTACATGTCTATCTTTGGCGTGATGATCGGTGTCGCCGCCCTGATTATCGTGCTCTCGATCATGAACGGCTTCGAAAGCGAAGTGCGGTCGCGCATCATCGGCTTCGGCGCGCATATCGAGCTGCGCACCTACCACGATCAGGGTGTCGAAGATTGGCGCGGTGTGCGCGAGAAGATACGCAACATCGACCATATTGCCGGGGTTTCGCCGTACATCAATGAGAAAGCGCTCATCATCTCGAAGCAGAAAAAGCAAGGGGTCGCCATCAAGGGTGTGGACCCGGAAACCATCGACAGGGTATCCGACATCCGTAACGACATCAATTACGGTGTTTTCGAAATTGGCGATATCGAATCAAACGGGGGAAAGGCGTACCCGGGAATTGTACTCGGCACCTATCTTGCGGACAAACTCGGAGTCGACATCGGCGACAAAGTGCAGGTGCTGAGCCCTTCGGGCATATCGCCACTTTTGAGTGCGATTCCACACATGCGCACGTTCAAAGTCAGCGGTTTCTTCGAAACCGGCATCTACGAATTCGATGATATTTTCGCCTACATATCCATCAAAGAAGCGCAGCGTCTGTTTGAATTGCAGAAACGTGTTTCCGGGCTCGAAATCAAGCTGGACGACCTGAACAAAGCCGATGAGGTGGCCGGGCATCTGCGGCAGACGCTGCAATATCCGTACGCCGCGATTACCTGGTTCGAGATGAACCGTAACCTCTTCTCATGGATGCAGTTCGAGAAGTGGGGCATGTTCATCGTGCTGAGTTTGATCATCATGGTCGCCGCTTTCAACATCGTCAGCACGCTGATCATGATCGTCCTGGAGAAGACGAAAGAGATCGGCATCCTCAAATCGATGGGCGCCACGTCCGCCAGCATTATGAGAATTTTCGTTTACGAAGGGTTGATCGGCGGCGTCGTCGGCACCATTCTGGGCTGCATTATCGGATTCTCTGTTTGTTGGCTTCAGCAAAAATATGAGTTGATTTCTCTGCCTCCGGATGTTTACATTATCAGCGCCCTTCCCGTGTCGATGCGAGGACTCGACTTTTTCCTGATTGCGGTCGTCGCCGTCCTGTTGTGTTACCTGGCGACGGTGTACCCGGCGCGGAAGGCATCTAATCTGGAACCTGTTGAAGCGATGCGGTACGAATAGCCTATGTACGACAACCAGCTTGTTTTGAGAGCCTCCGACGTTCACAAAGTCTATCGCATGGGCGATAACCAGGTGCACGTTCTGCGGGGAATTAATTTGAAAGTGAGAGCAGGCCAGATTCTCGGAATCATTGGGCCGTCCGGCGCAGGGAAGAGTACCCTGCTGCATATATTGGGCACGCTCGACCGGCCAACCCACGGCAGCATCGAGATCGACTCGACGGATGTCTCTGCTCTGAACGACGCACAACTCGCCGGATTTCGCAACCGGTCGATCGGGTTCGTCTTTCAGTTTCATCAGTTGCTGCCGGAGTTTACGGCGCTGGAAAACGTGATGATGCCTGCCCGAATCGGGGGGCAGCCACCGGAAGCCCTAGAGGAACGGGCAGCCGGCCTGCTGGCGGAGGTGGGGTTGAGCCACCGCCTCGATCACCGGCCGGGCGAGCTTTCCGGCGGCGAAATGCAGCGGGTGGCCGTGGCGCGCGCCTTGATGAACGATCCGAAGATCCTCCTGGCCGATGAGCCGTCCGGCAATCTCGACCAGGCCAATAGCCGCGCTCTGCACGAACTGCTCTGGGCGCTGAGCCGGCGGGACCAGCGGACGTTGATAATCGTTACGCACAATAAGGAATTGGCGAAAGATGCCGACAAAGTAGTTGAGATCTTCGATGGACAGATCCTGAAAGAACAACTCAACCAGATCGTTTGAAATGGACTGCCAGCTTTGTAAAAAAAAGGCCGCGACCATCAAGATTGCCCAGGTGATCAACAACCAGAAAATCGAGATCAACCTGTGTAAATCTTGCGCAGAAAAAAAAGGCCTCGAGGATCCGATGGTCACGCTGCCGCAGATTTTCGGCAGCTTCGTCGCCGATTTGATCGGGGAAGGAGAGTCCGGCCCAGGCATCGAACAGGGGTTAGCCTGCCCCGGATGCGGGTTGACGTGGGCAGCTTTCGAGCGCACTGGGCTGTTTGGGTGCGATATTTGCTATAAAACCTTCGACCGGAATTTGGGCGTCGTCTTGCGGCGGATTCATGGCAGCACCCAGCACATCGGAAGCCGGCCAAAGTCACAGCGAAAAGCCGTGGACAAGAAAGAATTGGAGCGCATCAAGCACGAATTGGCAGAAGCAATCCAGGATGAAGACTTTGAAAAAGCCGCAGAGCTCCGGGATTTGATGCGGGATGCGCAGCGCGAAACCGTACATCGCGAAAATGACGGGATCCTCAGGTGAGCAGAATCCAATCACAGAGTGGAGAAAAGCGACCGGCCGTCGGCCATGAAATTCGCCGGTTGCTTTGGGACTTCGGCAGTTGGCTCACTGAGGAGGACGAATATTCCGACACGATCATGTCGACACGGATTCGCTTGGCGCGCAACCTGCACGGGCACCGCTTTCCCGGGAAAGCCCCTTCTGCGGAGCTGAAACAAATCGTCGGCGAGGTGAGAGAAGCGTGCGAGTTCTGCCCGAGCCTTCGTACAGCTTCCTTTGTTGAGATCGAAAAGTTGTCGGACTGGGATTGCAAGTATTTCGTGGAGCGGCATCTCGCCAGCCCGCAGTTTATTGAAAACAACATGTCGGCCCTGCTCGTGGTCGGCGCGGGAGAAACTCTGAGCCTCATGGTGAACGAGGAAGACCACCTGCGCCTGCAATGTATCGTGGCCGGACTCGGTGTCGACCAGGCATGGGAAATGGTCAGCCGCCTCGACGACGAGCTCGAGGAGCATCTGAATTTCAGCTATTCAAAAAAGTATGGTTATTTGACCGCCTGTCCGACCAACCTCGGCACAGGCATGCGGGTTTCAGTGCTCGTACACCTGCCGGCGCTCGCCTTTGTCGGGGATGTCGACGACGTGATTACGGCATTGCCGGAGAGCGAAATCGCCGTGAGGGGGTTTTATGGCGAGGGCAGCGACGCGATCGGAAACATTTATCAGATTTCAAACCAGCTGACGCTCGGCCGTACTGAAAACAATGTGATTGCGCGGATCCACTCGACCGCCAGGCGGCTCGTCGACCTGGAACGCGAGGCGAGGTTACGGTTGCTGGACAAGAGTCTGATGCGGCTCGAGGACAGCGTGTTTCGGGCGCTCGGTCTCCTGCAGAATTCACGGCTGATGAGCTCGCTCGAGGCCATGAATCTGCTATCCACCATCCGGCTGGGAAGTGAAGTCGGTATGATCGACCATGTCAGCCGACTGGCTATCAATCAGTTGATGATGCTGGTGCAGCCGGCGCATCTGTTGAAAATCTACGACAAGGATTTGTCTGACGATGAACGGGATATGATCCGGGCTGAATTTATCAGGCAGAACTTGAAGGACGCCTGAGTATTCCGGGAATCGGCGAAACAAAAACGACGTTGATAGCATAAGAGAATCTGAACGTATTTCATAAGCGGAGTCAATTAAGATGAAGAACAATTTCTCTAGCAGAGTTCAAATGGTTATCCAGTTCTCCAGAGAAGAGGCTCTCAGGTTAGGTCACGACTACATTGGCACCGAACATCTCCTGTTGGGACTAATAAGAGAAGGCGAAGGCATCGCTGTCGAGATTTTGCGCAACCTCGGCTGCGACCTTGACGAAATAAAACGCTCGGTGGAAGACTCGGTGAAACCCTCGGGCGAAACCATGACCATCGGCAACATTCCCTTTACCAAAAGGGCGGAAAAAATCTTGAAGATGGCCTATGTTGAAGCCGAGAAGTATAAGTCGGACATCATCGGCACCGAACATCTCCTGCTCGCCCTGGTCAAGGAAAAGGATGGTGTCGCCGCCCAGGTATTGCTCAGCTTCGACGTCACCTACGACACCGTGCGTGAGGAGCTGGAAAACATTCTGCGCGGCGCACCGTCGAGCCGGGAATCGGCGACCCAGCAGAAGTCGAAGACTCCGGCCCTGGACCATTTCGGGCGCGACCTCACCGAACTCGCCCGTAAAGGCGATTTGGACCCGATCATCGGTCGGGACAACGAGATTCAGCGTGTGGCGCAAATCCTTAGCCGCAGGAAAAAGAATAATCCGGTTCTCATCGGCGAGCCGGGCGTGGGCAAAACCGCGATCGCCGAAGGCCTGGCCCTGCGCATTATGGAGCGGAAAGTCCCCAGAATTCTGCACAGCAAGCGCGTGGTGACCCTTGACTTGGGCTCTATCGTTGCCGGCACCAAATATCGCGGCCAGTTCGAGGAGCGCATGAAAGCGATCATGAACGAGCTGCAGCGGGCACGCGATGTCATACTTTTCATCGACGAGCTGCACACAATCGTTGGCGCGGGCGGGGCGTCCGGTTCGCTCGACGCGTCGAATATGTTCAAACCGGCGCTGGCCCGTGGCGAGTTGCAATGCATCGGCGCAACAACACTGGACGAGTACCGGCAGCACATCGAAAAGGATGGCGCTCTCGAACGGCGCTTTCAGAAAATCATGGTCGACCCGCCGTCTGCTGATGAGACGCTCCTCATTCTGCAGGGCCTGAAGGAACGCTACGAACAGCACCATAAAGTCCGTTTCGACGATGACGCCATCGCCGCCACGGTCAAACTGTCTGAGCGCTATATTTCCGACCGCTACCTGCCGGACAAGGCGATCGACGTGCTGGATGAAACCGGCGCCCGGGTTCACCTCGCGAATATTGTAGTGCCGAAGGAAATAACCGACCTCGAAGAGGAGATCAAGAAGGTGCGGCGGGAGAAGGAGTCGGTGATCAAGGCGCAGGAGTTCGAACGCGCCGCGGTCCTGCGCGATCAGGAAAAACGGTTGAACCGCAAGCTCGACACGGCAAAGCGTCGCTGGAAGGAATCCGAAGAGGAATTTCTCGCCACGGTTTCTGAGGATGACGTGGCGGAAGTCGTTGCGATGATGACCGGCATCCCGGTTCAGCGCGTGGCCAAGTCCGAATCGGAAAAAATTTTGGAAATGGACAACGAGCTTCGCAAATCCATCGTCGGACAGGATGATGCCATCAAGCTGTTGAGCAAGGCGATTCGCCGGACACGCGCCGGACTGAAGGATCCGAACCGCCCGATCGGTTCTTTTATCTTCCTCGGCCCGACCGGCGTTGGCAAGACCCAGCTGGCCAAAGTGCTGTCGCAATACCTTTTTGAAGATCAGGAGGCTTTGGTCAGACTCGACATGTCAGAGTACATGGAGAAATTTTCCGTATCCCGGCTGACCGGTGCGCCTCCCGGATATGTCGGCTACGAAGAGGGCGGACAGTTGACGGAGAAAGTGCGGCGTCACCCGTACTCTGTTGTGCTCTTCGACGAAATCGAAAAGGCCCATCCGGATGTGTTCAATATCCTGTTGCAGATTCTCGACGATGGCCAACTCACAGACGGCCTTGGCCGGAAAGTGGATTTCAAGAACACGATCTTGATCATGACGTCGAATGTCGGCGCCCGCGACATCAAGAAAGGCAGCGGCATCGGTTTCGCGTTCGATTCGGATACGGCCGATTATGAGGCGATGCGTGACAAGATTCTCGAAGAGGTGAAGCGGCTTTTCAACCCGGAGTTCATCAATCGCGTGGATGAAACGGTGGTGTTTCATCCGCTGAAGAGATCCCACATGGTCAAGATAATCGACATCGTGATCGAAGAAATGCTGAGCAAAGTCAAGGATCGCGAGATCGAAATCGAGCTCACCAAAGGTGCAAAGGAGTATTTGGCGGAACACGGATTCGACCCTGTTTACGGAGCGCGACCGCTGCGCAGAACCATTCAGAAGTTCGTCGAGGACGCACTTGCCGAGGAGATTCTGAAAGGCAGATTCGGGGACGGTAGCCGAATTCAGGTCAAGAAGAAGGGCGCCGGGCTCGACTTTGTCGAGACCAGCCGGAAGAAGACCAAATCTTCCAGGGGGCCGGATGAGGCCAAGCCGAAGAAAGAGGAGCTTGAAAACCAATCTTAGGGCGGCGGCACTCTCCGGGACTGCATCATTGATTTCCGGAGAGTGCTGTACCTGTTTTTCCTGGAACCCGGGTTTTTAGCCTGCCTCATAGATGCGCCACGAAAAATACCTTGACTCGGGTACAATTCATTTATATATTTGTTGGCTTCGGCCACTTAATCCTTTAATTTTCTGCCCTTAGGTCTATCTCGAACGATGCTGATTTCCAGAGTAAAGGTAAAGGCTTTCAAGTCGATTTTTGAACTGAACCTGCCCATTGATCCCAAGGTTACGGTGATGATCGGCGCTAACGAAAGCGGCAAGACCAACACATTGCGGGCCATTGAATCGTTCCGCCTGGGAGCGCCGTTCAATAATTCCATGACCTGTCAGTACTCCGACTACTACTACCAGGGCAAATGCCCTGAGATAACCATCGATTTTGTCAACCTCTCGCGCGAGAACCGGCGAAACCTGATTCCGGTCTCGGAAGTGTTCAAAGATGCCGAGAAGTTTTCCGTGACGAAGGATGGCCCCGAGCTGGCCAACTACCATGTGTTCGTCAACAATGAGGAGATCCAGGTTTCGAACATCAAACGGCTCCTGGACTATTTGCCGAAGCTGCTATATTTCGACAACATCTCTCTCATAAAGAACCGCGTCGATCTGAACACGCTGCTCAACGGCGACAAGAATCACGCCACCGAGCGCAATCTGCTCAAGATCGGCGGCCTGCACAACAATCCGGAATTGATCTTTGAGGACTCCACTCGTGGCCGGCGCGCCAGCGAGGAGGCCAGCCGCCTGGTCACACAGCAGATACGCAGGGTTTGGTCGCAGGAACCGACCATCGAGATCAAACTCAATGTTAACGGCAAGGTACTCTATATCGATATTTCAGATGGCACGACCGTTTACGATACGCCGGAATCGCGCAGCCTCGGCTTTCGATGGTATCTGTCTTTCTATATCAATTTCATCGCCCAGACGTTTGAAGCCAAGGCCAACGAGTTTTTCTTTCTTCTGGATGAGCCCGGCATTCATCTCCACCCTGCGGGCCAGAAAGATCTTACCAAAGTCGTCGAAGACCTGTCGATCAAGAATCAGCTGGTATACACGACGCACTCTCCCTTCATGATCAACCGTGAGTTCCCGCAGCGGGTGCGTTTGGTGAGCAAAGGCCGCGATGGGACCAAGGTGGACCCGCAAGCCTACCGCGACAACTGGCGGCCCCTGCGGCGGTCCATCGGGCTGATGCTCGGAGATCTTTTTTTCTTCAACGACAGCAGCCTGATCCTCGAAGTTCCGTCGCGCCGTTCAGCATTCAAGAAACGATTTCAGTTCTTCAGGTCGGGTGCTGAAAAAAACAACCATTAGCACCCTGCCGCTCCAAAGCCATACTGCGGACAAATGTCTCAACCACTAACCTCTATTTGTGACATTCCCGGAATCAAGGTGGGCATGGCGCAAGACGATTGCGCGCTCACGGGCTGCACCGTGATCATTCCGGAAAGCTGCGCGGTCGCGGCGGTCGATATTCGCGGCTCGGCGCCGGGAACGCGCGAGACCGACGCCATTCGCCCCGGGCGTCTCGTGCCTGGCGTGGACGCCATCCTGCTCAGCGGAGGCAGCGCGTTCGGGCTGGCCGCCGCTGGCGGTGTGCAGCAGGTACTGGAAGAGCAAGGACGTGGCTTCGACGTCGGGGTAACCACGGTGCCCATCGTGCCGGCCGCTGTACTTTTCGACCTGCATGAAGGCGACCATCGTGTCCGACCGAACAGGGAAATGGGCCGCCGGGCAGCTCAGGCCGCGACTGACGAGCATCCCCCGGATGGGCGGGTTGGTGCGGGCCGGGGCGCCACCGTGGGTAAAGTACTCGGTCCTGAGAACGCCATGGCCGGGGGCCAGGGTTCGGCATGCGCCCGATTTGGCAGCATCCACGTTGGAGCGTTGGCAGTGGTCAACGCTTTTGGCAATGTGGTAGATCCTGCCAGCAACGAGGTTGTGGCAGGCGCCAGGGACCCGGGCACGGGCGCTTTTGTGGACGCCGAGGAGGCCGTTTGGGCAGTGAACTTGCCCGGCGAAAGCTTCGCCGGCAACACCACCCTTGCCGTAGTCGTGACCGACGCCGCGCTGACGAAGGAAACGGCGACGCAGGTGGCGCAAATGGCACACGACGGCTTTGCCCGTACAATTCGCCCCGTGCATACACCATTTGACGGAGACCTCGTTTTCGTGCTTTCGGTGGGCCGGAAACCGGGAAATGCTTTGTGCATTGGCACCGCAGCCGCCGGACTCGTGGCGGAGGCTATCCTCAAGGCCGTCCGCGCCGGAAACCACGGATAACCGGAGACTCGACCGACACCTCATGATATTGCCCTACAAAGAATTCCGGCCCCGACTCGACAGTTCTGTTTTCGTGGCTCCGGGCGCCGCCGTCATCGGCGACGTTGAAATCGGCGCGGACTCCAGCGTTTGGTTTAATGCCGTCGTTCGCGGCGATGTGAACAAGATTCGAATTGGCGAGCGGACCAATATCCAGGACGGTTGCGTGCTGCACGTGTCCGTGGAAACCTGGGCTCTCTCTGTGGGCAGCGGTGTGACGGTGGGGCACGGCGCGATTTTGCATGGCTGTACTGTAGAGGATTCCTGTTTGATAGGAATGGCCGCAACCGTGCTCGACGGCGCGCACGTCGGCGAATTCAGTCTTGTAGCCGCGGGATCTCTGGTGCGGGAAGGCCAGCGCGTGCCGGGGGGCTCGCTCGTTGCGGGCGTGCCTGCAATCGTCAAACGGCAGCTGACGCCCGCCGAAATTGAAGGAATCCGGCAATCAGCGCTTCATTACGTGGCAGAGAAAAATGTCTACGTGCGCGCCGGTTTTAGCAGCGGCAGCGAGCCTGCCTGAGTCGAACGCCAGTCCCGCCAAGTTACCTCTCACTAAGCCTGATTTCTCTCAGAACTGTCCAACTTGCCGAAGAATCGGACAATGATGAAAAGCAGGATCGTGCCCAGTCCCAGAGAGACATAGGCGTTCATTCCCCATCCGTTCGGCAGGTAACCCACCAGGCAGCCTACTCCGCCAACCACCGCTGCGTACGGCAACTGCGTTTTTACGTGGTCCACGTGGTCGGCGGCCGAGGCCATTGAGGACAGGATGGTAGTGTCAGAGATCGGGGAGCAGTGGTCCCCTAAGACAGAGCCCGAGAGAATGGCACCGATCGTCCCTATCAAAATTTCGTAGTCGAGACCGGCGGGCAGCCCCGCTTCTATGGGAAGCGTGTGCGCAATCGGTACTACGATTGGCGTGAGGATGGCCATCGTCGCCCAGGAAGAACCTGTAGAGAAGCTGATAAATGCGGCGACGATAAATGTGATGACAGGAATCAAGTGCGGGGACAGAATTCCCTTACTGACGGAAATGACGAAGTCGGCTGTACGCAAATCTTTGCACATATCTCCGATCGACCACGCCAGCACCAGGATCATGCCGGCCAACACCATCGACTTATAACCGCTGACCGCCGCTTCGACCGCTTCGTTGAGACTAAGAAGTCTTTGCCCGACAGCGAGGAGGCTGGCAACGAACAACCCGGTGAAAGAGGCCCACATGAGAATATTGAACGAGTTGGCCGCACCGAAAATTTCACCGAGGGTCTTTTCTGCGGCTGCTGCGCCGAGTGTCTGTTTGCCGTCGACGTAAAGCCCGACCACTGTGATGCCGATGACCAGGACGATGGGAATCATGGCGTTGTACCAGCGTTTGGGCGTATCTTCCGAGGCCGCCATGTCGAGTGTTGCGCTGTCGGCAATGGGCCGGGCACCATCGGCCAGCACCTTGCCTTCGTCGCTGGCGCGTCGTTCGGCCCGCAGCATCGGACCGAAATCGCGCTTGGTCAGGGCGATGAACAGGACGAAAATCAACGCGAGGATGCTGTAGGTGGAATGGGGTATCGATTGCAGGAACGCGTTGTAAGCGTCTACGCCCAGGTCGAGATTGGAGAACGCCTGGTCGATGAGGCCAACTTGAAATCCCACCCATGTCGAGACGATGGCTATCGATGCGACGGGTGCGGCCGTGGAGTCGACGATGTACGAGAGCTTCTCCCGCGAGATGCGCAGCTTGTCTGTGAACGGCCGCATGGTGTTGCCGACGATCAAGGTATTGGCGTAATCGTCGAAGAAGATAAACAGACCCATGGCCCAGGTGGCGATTTGACCGCCGCGGGCGTTCTTGGCGAGTTTGGTCAGTTTGTCCACGATGCCCTGTGTGCCACCGGAGCGCGAGATCACGCCGACCATCCCGCCGAGGGTGAGGCTGAAAAGCAGAATCGATGCGCGCGATGTGTCTGAGATGGCTTTGACGACGTAGGTGTCTATGGTACGCATGAAACCGACAAAGAAATTGTAGTCGTTGATGAAAAGGGCGCCGAGCCAGATGCCGCAAAACAGCGAAATCAGCACTTGCCGGGCGGCAAAGGCCAGAACGATGGCAAGAAGCGGGGGCAGCAGACTCAGGATGCCGGGGATAACTCTGACATCACGGTTTGCTGCGCGTCCGTCAAAGCGCACCGAAATCCGCTGATGGCCAGAATGGCGAATGACCGCTTTGTCAATTTGGGCCCGGCCGTTGACGAACGTGAGCTTGTGTGCTACCCCGGGGGCGGACTCGGTTTCGCTCAGATCGAAGCCAGAAACTTCAGCCTCGGCGGCAAACCCGCGAAGCGTGTTGCCCGAAGAATCGGTCGCTTCAACTGAAAAGCCGAATGGCACCTCCTCCAAAACCAGCTTTGGCGTTTCAATCTTGAACTCGATGGTTTGCCCCTGCTCAGGGCTCTGGCAAAACGATTCGGCAGCAAAGGAAAGGCTGAATGCAAGAATTGACAGTGCAAGGACGCTTGTGCTTCGCTTCATACTGTTCCTGAGTGTTGGTGACGGGCTGGTGATCGGTTCAGGATAATAAGCAAATGTGACAAAAAAGTAAAGCAGAAAAATCGCTCTGTGCATTTGACCTTGATCTTGCATCAGGATTTGTTAAATTGGACTCGGAAACAACAGCAAAGGCCCCGGACTTATGGCTTTATTGCGCGGTACCCTGACGACGATTTGCCTGATTTGCATCTTCGCTGCAACTTCGCAGCCGGCGACTGCCGGCGAGGCGTGGGGCAGCGGCTACCTTTACCCGGCGCGCTCCGACAGCTTGTCGCTAACCCGGCACCACAGCGCGACGGGGAAGCTGTTTTTTCTCAATGGTCTCTGGCATGTGCAAAGAACCGGCGAGAAGACGGCCGGACGAACGCTCCCGGTGCCGGGCGCGTACGATTTCGAGGGTGAGGTCGAGTTCTCCCGCTCTTTTGACCTGGATTCCAGCTTTGTCGACTACCGCCTGCGCCTGGTTGCCCTCGGTATCAACCGCAGCTGCAAGATTTTCGTAAACGGTCGCTTTCTGGGCAGCCATCATGCTGGGCACACACCTTTTGAAATCGATTTGCCGCGGACGAAAATGATTGTTCCTGGCACCAACACGATCAAAATTCTGGTCGATAATACGCTGGAGACGCAGCACACCCTGCCGCTGGCACGCAGCCCGGGCCTGCCCAAAAACTATGGTGGCATTTTGAGGGATATTTACATTGTCGGCATCCCTCAGGTTTCGGTCGATGAGTTGCACTGGCGAACTGAATTCTCGCCCGACTTCTCGACCTGCAAGCTGTCGGTGGATACGCGACTGAAAGAGGAAAACATTGAAATGGTCGCCGGGGCGGGTAAGCAGGTCGCTCTGCGGGTTGAAGTGCGCGATTCGACCGGGGCCTTGCTTCTGGCGCGTACCCCTCCTGAGAATGTCGACTTCGGCCGGAGTATCGTGTCCAGGAGCGTTTCACTGCAAATCAGGCAATTTCAGCTGTGGTCGCCGGCAAATCCGGCGTTGTATCGAGTTCAAGTGACCCTTTCGGCGGGCAGGCGGGTGCTCTACCAGCGCAGCGAGCCCCTTGCGTTTGTGCACACCGCCATCGATTCCGGCAGTTTTATTTTGAATGGAGCGCCTGTTCGGATTCGGGGAGTGACGTGGTACGAAAGCTATGGCGCTGCCGGGCCTGTGGCCTCGTCGGAGGCTCTGCGCAACGAAGTCCTGCGCATAAGAAATCTGGGCGCCAATGCCGTCCGCGTCGTCGGCATGCCGCCGCATCCGGCATTTCTCGACCTGTGCGACCGTTTGGGAATCATGGTATTTACTGAAGGGCCGCTGTTTTTTGTGCCGAGGAAACGGATGGCCGAAGATGCATTCCGCGAAAATGCGTCCTTCTATTACCACGAGATGGTCGAAATGCTCGGCAATCATCCCTGCATCGCCGGCTGGGGTCTCGGGACGGATTTGGATGTTGTCGACCCTGCCAGCCTCGATTTTGTCGCCGACATCGAGGAGATTCTGGCACGTACCGGCAAGCCGATTTATCAGGTCGTCAATGCTTATCCGCAACTGTACCGGCTGCCGGGCGTCGACATGATCATCCGCGAGTTTGTCGACGAGATGCCCCGGCATATCGAGGAAAAGCTCGCCACTGAAGGCAAGGCCGGGCCGTCGAGCGTGTCGATCGTTTCCCTCGGCTATGCTCTGGAGGCGCCACCCGCAGGGCAGGCGGCAGCAGACGGTCTCCCCGGGCAGAGCCCCGCAGCCATCCAGCTCCGGGAGAGACAAGCCTACCGCCTCAACCGCGCTCTGGCAGTCCTCGACCGGGACAAGCTGAACCCCGGCTTTTTTGTGTCCTCTCTCCGGGACTGGTATGCTGACCAGCCGCTCCTGCGTTTTGGGCCGCGCGAAGATGTCACCCTGAGCGAAAACGGCCTCTACGCGTTGGACAGTTCGCGCCGAATCGTCGCCGGTGCCGTCAAATCGGTGTTTGTCGAAGGGCAGATCCCGAAAATCGCCGCGGTCGCCCCGACCAGTGACGACAATCCGACGATCTACCTCGTTGTCGGTCTCGGCGTCTTGCTTTTGATGCTGTTCAATGTCAACCGGAGCCGTAGATTCAGAGGCAATCTGAAACGTATCTTCTGGCATCCGCACGGTTTTTATACCGAAATCCGGGAGAACCGAAAATCCAGCAACTGGCACGCTTTTCTCGTTTGTTCTGTCACCATCGTTTCCTATGCCGTTGTCCTTTCCGGCGTTGCCTACCATTTTCGCGAGCAGCCGCTGTTTTCCAACTTTTTCGACCTGCTGGGGCTCCCGGCCGCGGTCAAGACGCGTCTGATCTGGCTGATTTGGAACCCGGGACAGTGCCTTGCGCTGTTGGCCGCCGCCGGATATTTTGCGCTGTTTATCGCCATGGGTGTGTTCAAACTGACCGCACTTCTGCTTGGCCGAAGCCTGCCATTGCGTCAGTTCTACAGCCTGATATCCTGGGTGAGCGCCAATTTTGTCTTCATGCTGCCCGTTCTGCCGATTTACTACCGGATCATCTCCCGCACAACCTTCGTGGGGCCGGCGATCATCTTTTTCCTTTGCCTCTTCGCGTGGACCGCTATCCGCATGTTCCGCGCGGCGAGGGTGGTTTTCTTTCTCACTTTTTTCAGAACGCTGCTGCTCGCCGGTTTTTTTCTTACGGTTTTTGCGGGCGGGTTGGGCGTCTACTTTCACAGCCGGTTTCCTTTGTTCGATTATTGGCCGATGTTCTGGCACCTGCTGAAAGCCCGAATGATCTAAAAAGCACTTGACTTTCTTCGCCAATTGAGTTATATTGGCACGACTTTATATTGTACCCCTCATATCTTGGCATACTAAATATGGTGTGTCCAGGCACTATTTGCCAACCCAGACATTCAAACACCGAGGCGCCCGTGTATCTTGCCAGCTTGGAAATTAAAGGATTTAAGTCGTTTGCCCGGAA
>CAZTNL010000013.1:0-14879 GCA_964614885.1 uncultured Calditrichaceae bacterium
GACGTCGGCCACTTTGATAAACGCTTTATCGTGCTCGCTCTCCACCACAACGGTTATCTTTCTTTGCCCCGGCCGGACGTCCTGCATCGCTTCCTTGGCATTCTTGTAGAGATTGGTGAGAATCTGAATCACTTTCGCGCGCTGAGCCTTGACCACCGGCTCGGCCAGAAAGCGCTCCTCGACTTCGATATCGTGGCGACTGATAGAGCCAGACTCCAAGGTCAGCGCATCTTTGACGGCTTCGACCAGGGACAAATTCTCACTCATGTAGTGGCCGGTAGCGTAGTTCTGTTGCGCTCCGATCACGTCGCAAATGGCCGTCACGGTTTCGGTGAGGCGGTGGATATTGTCACGCAGAAACCGATTTTCACTCTCAAAGGCCGCTTCCAGCCGCAGATAGTACTCGAGAAGCTTGCCGCCTTTCGGATCGTTCAGGATAAAGTCGTTCAGGTTTTCCATATTGCTGCGCAGCAGGTCATTCGCTTTCTTGAAGGCGGTTAGTTTCGAGTTTTTGAGCGCGCGATCAACCAGCGCCGTGGAAGTGTTGACGCTGTTGAGCAGGTTCCCCACGTTGTGCAGCACGCCGGTCGCCAGATCCGCCATTCCGGCCTTGTGCGCATTGTCCAGCAGCTCGCTGCGCATCCGCTTCAATTCGGTCAGGGTTTCGCGCAGCTTTTCGTTCTTGCGCTTCAGCTCTTCAGTGCGAGTGGCGACTTCCTGTTCGAGCTGACGGTTGTGCCGCTGTATCCTGCTGACCCGCATTTTTTCTCCGGTAATTACGAGAGAAACAACGGAAAACAGGGCCAGCGCCAGAAACCAGGGCGTCCGCCAGAACGGCGGCGTGATGGTGATGTCCAACGAAAGCGGCACCGCCTCCGATCTATGCCCCTGGGTGGCGGTCTTAACCATGAACGTGTAGTGTCCCGGCGCCAGGTTCGTGTAGTTGGCGTAGTGCCGCGTGCCGCTGCGGTTCCAATCCTTGTCGACGCCGGTCATCATGTAGGCATATTCATTTTTCTTGGGAAAACTATAGTCGATGGCGGCAAACTCGAAGGAAAGCGTGTTTTGCTGATGTGGCAGGTGCAGCTCCCGCAGGCCGGCGGCCCCCTCGAGTGGCCGGTTGAATATCCGAACCGAACGCAGGATCTCCGCGGGACTGCTTTCGACCTCGTGCAGACTGTCGGGATGAAAGCAGCTGAAACCGTTGATCCCACCAAAGAACAGGGTGCCATTACGGGCCTTGTAGTAGGCGCCGGAGCAAAACTCGTTGCTCTGCAGGCCATCGCTGATATCGTAGTTCTTGAAATCCATCCGGACCGGGTCGAAGGAAGTCAGACCGTGATTGGTGCTCACCCAAAGCCGGCCACTCTCATCTTCGGTCATTCCATAGATAAGACTATTGGCAAGGGTATCTTTTTGAGTGTAGGTCGTAAAGTTATTGCGGTCGCGATTGAAACGGCTCAGCCCGGAAATGGTGCTCACCCAGATCGTGCCGTTCCGGTCCTCGAAAACATGGGTGACGGTATTGTCGCCCAAACTGGTCGGGTCGTCTGCATTGTGGCGAAACGTGTGAAAGCGCATGGCCTGCCGGTCCTGAGGAAGCACGTAGGAGAGGCCACCGCCGAGCGTACCAACCCAGAGAATCCCAAGATGGTCTTCCGTGATGCCGTAAACGGTATTGTGCGCCAGACTGAGCGAGTCCTTGCGGTTGCGTTGGAAGTGCACAAACCTGCCCGACTCCGGGTCGAAGCGGTTAAGCCCGCCGCCATAGGTGCCAACCCAAAATACGCCTTTGCTGTCCTGGTAGATTCGCATGACCCTATCGTTGCTCAGGCTGTATGGATCTTTCGGATCATGCCGGTAGTTGCGGAAGCGCAGGCCCGGCTTTCTGGAGAGAAGTAAGCCAAGACCGGCCCCATTGGTGCCTATCCAGGTGCGGCCGGATGCGTCGGTATAGATCGCCCGGACGTCGTTATTGCCGAGGCTGGAAGGCCGGGCAGAATCGTGAAAGTAGCGCTTGAATGTATAGTTCTTTCGATCGAACAGATTCAGACCTTTCTTGGTGCCCACCCAAAGATTCCCATCCTTATCTTCACCAAACGCCCAGACTACATTATAGCTGAGGCTGCTCGAGTCGTTGTGGTCGAAGCGGAAGGTTTCGAAGCTCTTGTGCCTCCTCTTCTCCTGAACAATTCCGGTCGAAGTACCGATCCAGACGGACCCGGCGCTGTCGGCGTAAACGGTTCTGACATCGCCGAAATTCGGCCAGCTTATGCGCTCGTTGACGTAATCGAAGTGCGAAAGACTCTTGCGATCAGGCGAAAGCATCCCGAGACCGGAGCCGTCGGTGCCGATCCAGAGCCGACCTGATTCGTCCTCCGCGATCCCGGAAATCAGTGCCTCGCTCAGGTCAGGGCCGGCGGCAGTGGGCACAGCGGCCGGCACCAGCAGATCGGATGCGGAATCGAGGCGGAAAAGCCCGCGCTCGGTTCCGACCCAAATGACATCCTCATGGTCCTGAAAAATCGTCCTGATACGGTTGCTTTCGGAGCCCTTGATCGCCGCGCTCTGGAAGCGTACGCGCTTAAAGCGTACCGTCGATGCCTCCGGATACAGCGTATAGGCCAACCCGCCGTCGCGCGTACCGACCAAAAGGCGGCCGTCGCGCGCCTGGTAGAGCGCGGTGACGTTGAACCCCGGCAAACCGGAGGGGTCGGCAGGGTCACTCGCAATGTGTTCAAAATGGCCGAGTGCTCCGTCATACAGTTTCATCCGGCAAAGCCCGCCGCTATATGACCCGACCCAAAGCGCCCCGTTGCGGTCTTCGCACAAGGCGGTCACGGCGTTGCTGTTGAGAGAGCCAGGCCTGTCCGGATCGCGCTGAAATCGCTGCACCGTCTCGCTTTTGCCGGGATCGATGATCAGCCGGTTCAGGCCGCCGCCGTAGGTGCCGATCCATAGCCGGCCAAGTTTGTCTTCGTGCAGCGACTGCACCCAGTTTGCGGAGAGAGTTCGATTGTCCTCCGGGTCGTGGCGATAGACTTTAAAGGTGTAGCCGTCAAACACGTTGAGCCCTTCCTGGGTGCCAAACCACATCAAACCGTTCCGGTCGCGCACGATGGCGTTGATGGTTCCCTGTGAAAGTCCGTCTTCAATCGTAAGAGGATAAAAGGAAACAGCGTGCATGGTCATGCTCGTTTCGCGGCCGATAAGCTCTCTGGTGAAACCGAGGAGCGCAAGGAACGCAAAGACATGTGCAGCTCGCAGGCGGCAGGCTGTTTTTCTTGTTCGCATCGCGCTACTCCGGGGAAGCAGGCTGTGCAGGGGATCCGTCTTCAGCCGTGACAGCGGCTCCGGTCAGGCGCTGCACGGTCTGTTCCAGCTGCCATTTCTCAGTCATGGCAAAAACGATCTGCCTGAGCGCTGTGGTGTCGAACGGTTTTTTCAGAAAAAGCAGCTTATCGGTACGGCCGAAATTGGCGACAATTTCATCCCAGGAGTAATCGGAATAGGCCGTGCAGATAACCATTTGAACGTCGGGGCAATCTTCCCATATTTTCTTGATCGTCTCTACGCCGTCGAGACCGGGCGGCATGCGAACATCCATAAAAACAAGCGAGTACGGATTGTGATCGTTCGCGGCCCTTCTGACGATTTCGATCGCATCCTCCCCTTGGTAAGCGTCGTCGATGCCGTAGCTGTCCGCGCCAGAGGCGACCGCAGGAACGATAGCGCCACCGTCATCGAAAAGCTCCATTTCGAGTGCCATTGTTTCTTTGTCGTCGAGGAACTCCGGGCCGACGAGAATGCTCCGGATGTCGCGATGAATGGCCTCATTGTCATCGACGATCAGGATACGATGATTACGATTCATTTCTGTCCCTTGCTGTTGGTATCCCTGGTCTGTCTGTTTCACTATTCGGCAGTTTTTCGAACAACCTTGACGTTGCCCTGCGCGTTCCGGCCCGAACCGAACCACCTTTTTGTTCAGACATAATCTGCGCTGCCAGGCACCGTCGAATGCTTGACAGCAGTTCTCTCCCGCGGATCGGTTTTGTCAAAGAATCGTTCCGGAGGTCTGTGAGAAAATCCTTGCCACCCCAGAGGAGGACGATGTTCGCCGGGGTCAGAGGTGTTCGCGGCCGGCACCTCTGCCAGGTCATGCCGGGAACGCGTGGGGTTTGTTGCAGCCTCATAAAAGGGCTCCTGAAATACAGAAGGGTGGACAGGCCAGATCGACACGGCTCAATTCACGTACCGGTCCACCGCGTCGAACAACTGTTTCTTGCGGATCGGTTTTGTCAGCGCTTCATCGCAGCCGGACTCGAAACACTTCTTCAGACGTTTCGAGTCGGAGTGGGCGGTCAGGGCGAGGATCGGGATGTCGCGCCCGTTCTCGAGAGACCGTATCTTCTCGGTAGCAGTGTAGCCATCCATGACCGGCATTTCCATGTCCATAAGGATGAGCGAAATGCTTCGTTGCTTGAACGAGTTGACCGCCTCTTCGCCGTTGCTGGCGAAAAAGACGCGGTAGTCCGGCTGTTTGCGAAAGTAATTTTTCATCAGAGCGAGATTGTCGGCCGTGTCGTCCACGACGAGCACAGCAGGCCGGGGGTCCAGCCAAGTATTGACGGTTTCGAGCAGGTGTTTCTTCCGGATAGGTTTGGTGATGAAGTCATCCATGCCGCCTTCCAGGCAACGTTCGCGGTACCCTTCAATCGCGTGCGCGGTAAAGGCGATGATGGGAACCCGCTCCAGCCCGTGCTCGGCCTCGTACTCCCGAATCGCCGTAGTGGCTTCGAACCCATCCATCTCAGGCATGTAAATATCCATCAGAATGAGATCATAGGCAAAGGCGGAGGTCGCCGCTACGGCCTCCAGGCCATTCTCGGCAAGGTCCACGCCAAAGCCGGCGCCTTGTAATATCTTTGTGGCCAGCAATTGGTTGTCCTTGTTGTCTTCAACCAGCAGAATCCGGTTGCTGACATCCGCTTTCTTTTGCGCTTGGCTGGCCGGCGGGCAATCCTCCTTTTTTTCAACCCTGGCTCCGGTCGCGCAGGCAACGAGATTGAGCAACGCTGTTTGTCGCACCGGCTTGGATACAAAACCGGCAAGGCCAAGCTGGTTTTGTAGCTCGACATTCGCCGTCCCCATGGGCGCCGCCAGGATGACGGCAGCGTCTTTCAGATGCGCATCTTCGCGCAGGTCACGCAGGAACCCCAGTGCCACCTCATCCCGCACATCGAGATCGGCCACGACCACGGACGGTGGCGGTTGCATTCCCCGAATTTGCGCAAGGCCATGCTCCGGGCTGGCGCACGCGGTTACCTCGAAGCCGTGAAACGCCAGCGTCTGGCCGATGAACTCCCGGCCGGAATCGTTAGCGAAATACAGGAAGGCGGTGCGGGTTTTTTCCTTTGGCTGCAAAACCGTCGTCTGCTCTGCCGACAGTCCAAGCTCGGCCGTAAACTGAAAAGTGCTGCCCTCCCCTTCCGTACTCTCGACCCAAAACTCGCCGTTCATCATGCCGACGATCAGTTTGGATATGTTCAACCCCAGCCCGGTGCCGCCGAACTTCCGTGTCGTCGAACTCTCCGCCTGTGAAAACTTGTTAAATACTTTGTCCAGGTTCTCCTGGCTGATCCCGATTCCGGTGTCGTGAACTTTGAAATGCAGTTTCAGAGCGTTGTCGCCCGCGGCCTCTTCGTCAGTGCGCACTACCGAAAGGTCGACCTGTCCGGATTCGGTAAACTTCATGGCATTGCCGAGCAGGTTCACCAGCACCTGGCGCAGACGTGTCGGGTCGCCGACTACCTGGCGCGGAATCGAGGGCTCGAGAAAACACAGGAGCTCCAACCCTTTGCCCTGCGCCCGGACGCCAAAGATCTCCACGGCACTCTCCACAACGTCCGCCAGCTCGAACTCGATGTTCTCCAGCTCCATCTTTCCGGCTTCGATCTTTGAAATATCGAGAATGTCGTTGATCAGATTGAGCAGCCCTTCGGATGATGATTGAATGACGCTGACATATTCCTTTTGCTCAGCTTGCAGGGTCGACTCCAACAGCAGCTCGGTCATGCCGATCACCGCGTTCAGCGGCGTCCTGATTTCATGGCTCATGTTGGCGAGGAAGTCGCTTTTGGCGCCATTGGCCAATTCCGCCTGAATGGCCATCTCCTTGGCAAACAGGGCGGTGCTCTCGAGATGTGACGTCACCTGGTTCAACTCTTCGTTGGCTTGCTCGGTCGCCTGCTTTTGCCGCTCCAGATCCTGCTCGAGCTCGGTCATTTCTGACCGTCCGTTGATAAAGATGAGGCGGGCGCCCGCGGCATCCGGGGTTTTTGCGACCGTCAGTTCGACCGGGTAAATACTTTCGTCCTCGCCGGTAAATTGCAGGCGCAATGGTCCTGCCACGCCATCTACGACCAAATCATCGTGGTTCCTGAGAATGAGAGTATCCTGGCTTTCCTCGGTGCCCGGAACAAGTAAATCCGCCAGGGGGCGGCCGCTCACTTCAGCCGATACCCGGCCGAGCAGGTTCTCGGCGGCGGCGGTCAGCCAAAGCAAATTTCCGGCAGCATCTACGGCGCCGACAGGAAGGCCGTCCAACCAGAGGGGCGCACAATCGGCGAAGTTCACCGCCGACGCATCCCGTCGTTTGCGGTTGCGCCAACCAAGAATCAGTCCGAAACCAAAAGTAAGTATAGCGTAGAAATGCCAGGTCATCTCGTCCTACCGGGAATTAGTGTCTGTTCTTGATGGAGCTTCTTGGACCCGTCGCGCGAGAAGCCAGGTCGCGCTGCGCGCTCTTTTTTCTGGTCTTAGTATCGTCGGCAGCGCGGCTTTCCTTAACGCCGGGAGCTATCATTTTACAGCAATCGCCGGCGACGCGAGGAAGGATATGAACTTGTGAGGAATCCGGGGCTGTGAGGCGTCGACTTAGCCGGTGAAGTCGGGCTCGAAGAAACCAATTGCCTCTTCATCGGTGGCCGCGATTCGGAACAGGGTATCCGTGCGGGTGAGCCGAAACATGCGCATGACCGGATCGCTGATTCCGGTCATGACAATTTCTCCCGAGTCGCCGATAGCTTTCCGCGTCAAAACGATGGCCCCCAGTCCGGTGCTGTCGACGAAATCGATCTTTGAAAGATCCAGAACGATGCGCGTCTCTCCGCCCTCAATGCAATTGAGCATCGTGGCTTTCAGGCCGTCCGCGGTCCTGGCATCCAGGCGCTCTTCGGCAACGGTCACAACCAGAACATTCCCTACTTTTTTCGTCTTTGCTTTCATGCTCAACCCTCAGGCCGGAATGGGCCGCCTATTCTTCCTCCTGCAAAACGATCTTTACGGCGCTGAGATAATCGGACAGATAGCTGTTCATCCGCTCGATTTCCCCGGTGTCGCCGGAGGCTGCCGCCTCTTCGATCACCTTGCCGATTTCGGTAATTTCGTGAAACCCGTATCCGCCGCCGGAACCCTTCATGCTATGCCCCAGCCGCTTTATCTCGTCAATGTCCCCTTCCTGCAGAAGCTGGCCGATTACCACCACATCATGACGCCGATTTTCCATGAAATCCGGGATAAGCTCTTCGAGGTCCGGATCCACGTAGACAACTTTTTCTTCTGCCATTACCATAATCCTCCATGCGGGTGAAAACCAATTTGGTTTTCTTATCGACGCGACCGTCGAAAGGTTTAGCCGGATCGTGTGATTTGGCGATCAAGCCAAGGTCGAGAGGAGAGGCGGGGGACGGGTTGAGATATCAGCAACATGCCGCGAGCGGTGCACGCGGCGAGGGCCTGTCAGCGAAAGCAAACAGCTGTCTGCAAGGCGAAAAAGCTCAGAGCTAACCGGTCTGCAGACCACCGCCCCGGAGGCGGCAGGTCAAAATTGGGTGTCGCGGAAAGGCGCCTGCACGAGTTGCACGAGGCTCCCGTGCGTATGCGCGTTGGAGGCGATGATGTTGCCGGTCCGGCAATGGTCTTCGCCGCCAAAAATGTCACTGACCTTGCCGCCTGCCTCGCTTACGAGCAGCGCGCCGGCAGCAATATCCCACAGATTGAGACCGATTTCCCAAAATCCGTCCGTTCTGCCGCACGCGACATACGCCAGGTCGAGCGCCGCCGCACCAGCCCGGCGCAAATCGCTGACCCGCTGAAAGATCGATGTAAAGGCACTGAAATAAGGTTTCGCCAGATGTTTGGCCCGGAAGGGGAAACCCGTGGCGATGAGCGACGCCGCCAGGTCCGCCGACGCCGACACATGGATGGCGTCGTCGTTCAAAAACGCGCCTTTGCCCTTTTCGGCAGAGAAAAGCTCGTCGCGCGTCGGATCCAGAACCGCTCCGACCAGCATCTCGCGCCCCTTGCGCAACGCCACGGAAACGGCGAAAACCGGGAAACCGTGAATGTAGTTCTTAGTGCCGTCAAGCGGATCGATGATCCACTGGTATTCGCTCTCTCCGGCATGCGCCCCGCTTTCTTCGGCCAGAATATCGTGCCCGGGATGGCGCGACCGGATGAAATCGATAATCGCCTTTTCAGAGAGCAAATCAACCTGAGTCACGAAATCGAAGGCCTGCTTTTGGCTGACGTCGCGCCGCGCGGCGCTGTGCAGGTTCCCGTTCAATACGCGGCCGCCGATTCTGGCCGCCTCTACCGCTGTCGCGAGAAACATCGTATCTTTCCTTTCCATACTTGTGGAGTCCCTGCCCTGGTCACGGATCCCACCGTAGTTGCCGTTCGGCCGGCAGCCGGTCTGCGCTTTCGAAACTCAGAGCTCTACGACGGTCACGCCGAAGTCGCCTTCGTTCCACGCGGCCATGTCGGCACTGCGGACTCTCGGATGTTTTTCCAGGAAGGCAAGCACCCCTTTTCGCAGCGCTCCGGTCCCCTTTCCGTGAATGATGCGCACCCGCTCCCAGCCCGCAAGCAGCGCGTCGTCCAGAAACTTATCGACGCGATCCGTGGCTTCTTCAACCCGCATCCCGCGCACGTCGATTTCCGGCAAAACCGTGCCCTTGTCGCTGGTGCTCACCCTGACAGATGTTGTCTTTGGTGTCTGCTTTTCAGGCGTGGCCCGGCTCAGCTCCTCAGCGCGCACCCATATCTTGAGGTCGCCAAACTGCACGAGCACTTTGTTGGCGCCTGCGGGCGCTTCAAGTACCTTCCCGGATTTTCTTTGCTTTTTCCAGAGAACAGCAACGCCGGCAGCCAGGGACGGGCGCTCTTCCCGCTTTTCCGGGGTTTCAGCATCAGCGCGCTGCGCCACCGCGTCGATTTTCTTCCGCTGTTCCACCAGGCGCTCGCGCGCTTCCGCAATCGCTTCGCGACTTGCCTGATTCTCGCGAATTTCCTTGATCGCCCGTTCCACAGCGGCATTCGAGCCCGCCAGCAGTTCGCGCGCTTCGCTCAGGGCGTTTTCCCGGGCTTCCTTCTCAAACCGTTTGATCGAGGCCATCTTCTCTTCATAGCGGCCGGTGAGTTGCCGCAGACGCTCCCTCTCAGCCTCCAGATCCCGCGCAAGCTCCTCAGCATGCTGCGCCTTCCTGTCCAACTCCAGAATCAAATTTTCCAGCCGCTGTTTGTCTTCGCCGAGCAAGACGCGGGAACGTTGGAGCAAGCTCTTCTTCAAACCCAGACGATCACAGATTTCCAGGGCATAGCTGGAACCCGGCACGCCGGCTTTGAAACGATATGTCGGAGCCAGGGTCGTCGACTCGAACTCCATCGAGCCGTTCTCAACGCCCGGCGTGTCAAAGGCGAACGCCTTGAGATTGCTGTGGTGGGTCGTAACCAGCGTCTTGCAGCCACGCCCGGTGAGTTCCTCCAGCAGGGCAATCGAGAGCGCTGAGCCTTCAGCCGGGTCGGTTCCGGCGCCGATCTCATCGAGGAGGACGAGGCTTCTGGCAGTTGCCTGCCGGAGAATATTGGCAATGCGCTGCACGTGCGAACTGAACGTCGACAGGTCGTTCTCGATCGATTGGAAATCTCCGATGTCGGCGAAAATGTTTTCGAAGACGGGCAGCGTCGAGTCCGGTGCAGCCGGGATGGGAATACCGGTCTGGACCATCAGTGCGAAAAGCCCGACGGTTTTCAGCGCCACCGACTTGCCCCCGGCGTTCGGTCCGGTGATCACGAGGGTCTTCACAGCGGCCGGCAACGACATGTTCAGCGGCACAATTTCAGTAGACTTCGACTTGTGCATCAGAAGCAGTGGATGGCGCCCCCCTGAGATCGCGATGTTGCTGCCTTCATTCAGAGATGGCGGCTCACATTTGAATTCCCGGGCAAACAAGGCTTTTGCATGAATGAAATCAAGCTCTGCGAGAATCTCAAAGTTGATGACAAGCGCGGGACGTTCCGCGTGAACCTTCGCCGTCAGGGCACGAAGAATCCGCTCCACTTCTTTCTTTTCTTCCGCCCGGAGCTCCTGCACTTCATTGTTGAGCTGCAATGATTCGAGCGGTTCGACAAAGACGGTCGAGCCGGTGGCCGACAGGTCGTGTGTCAGTCCCGGAATCCTGTTCTTGTTTTCGCGCTTTACCGGAAAGACGAGGCGACCATCTTTGAGACTGAGCACGCTCTCCTGCAGATATCCTAAGTCGGCATATTTCCTGAACAAAGATTCGAGTGTCTTGCGTGCTTTCTGTTCAAGTCGGCCGATTTTTTTGCGGATTTGCCCCAGTTCCGGGCTGGCGCTGGACTTCACTTCCATGGTCCGCGGGTCGATAGCAGCCGGGATCTCTTTTTCCAACTCTTTACATCGCTGCATCGGCGCCACAACCGCCCAGAGCTGCGGCCTAACCTCCCGGCGTTCACGCAGATATCCCAACACCCTGCGGCCCGCAGCCAGTGTATTCAAAATCCGGATGAGCGCCTCGGGCGACAACGTTGCCCCGTACACAGCAGCGGCCGACAAATCTGCACGAATATCCCACACCTGCAGAGGAAACGGCTTGTCGTGCTCGAGAATCTCCGCCAGCTCTCGCACCCGCGCCAGGGCACGCTCAATCTCGGATTTCTGCGTCAGGAATGGAAGGGTATCGAAACGATCCGCCGCAACCGGGCAGAGCGTTTTTAACTTCAGGTGGGAGACAACTTTGTCAAACTCGAGGAGTTTGCGAATTTCGACCACGGCTACTTGCCCTGGTTCTGAACGCTCTGCGGCAGGTCTACTTCGTCGGCAAGAGATTGCAGGAATTCTGCGGTGTTTTGGCTCATTTGTTTGGTAGGAACGCTTTCCAGGCTTTCCTTCATTTCACCATAGAATGATTTCGAACCGGGAATAATGAGCCGTGCCTGGTTATAGACCCAGGGCGCAAAGTCTTTGGCGTAGGGGTAGAGCTTGCTCTCGTCCAGCCCGGGAACCATCGACTTAATAAACGGAATCAGCCCGATCAGGAGCGCGACCAGACTGACGACCAAGCCGCCCTTGAGAGCTCCGAAGGCGGCGCCCAGCAATTTCAGAAAGGTGCTGACGATTGGTATATCCAGCAGATTTTCAAGGAGATGGATCAGCACCTGCGTGCCGAGCTGAATCGCAACAAAAACGAGCACGTAGCCGAGCAGACTGGAGAAAGCCGGGGGAACCTGGAGGTACTGGTCGATCAAGCGGGAAGCATTGCTCATGTAGCGGGTTGCTGCAATCAAGCCGACGAAAAGCCCGGCAAGCCCAAGCACTTCACCGATAACGCCCTTGAACAGGCCCTTGAAAGCAAAAAAGGCGACGACGGCAACAATTGCTATATCAACGTAATTAGCCATGTCGAATAAGAGCCTGAGCTACAGACCGGAATTTGCCCGGAGTTTCATCGTCGCCTCACGCAAGTTGGTCGCGAACGATCGACTGGACGAGTTTGCCGTCCGCCTTGCCCTTGAGCTGCTTCATGGCCGCACCCATCACCTTCCCCATATCAGACGGGCCGGAGGCACCGAGCTCGGCGATGACAGCGGTCACGATCTGCGAAATTTCACTTTCACACATTTGCTCAGGTAAATAGCGGGAAATAACGTCCAGCTCGGCCGTCTCCTGCGCCACCAGTTCATCGCGGCCGCCCTGTCGGAAAAACTCGATGGATTCCCTCCGCTTTTTGGCCGCGCTGAGCAGGACGTCGATCACCTCTTTTTCTTCAAGCGGATCGCCCTTGGCGATTTGAGCATCCTTGAGCTGGGAGCGCACCATTCGAAGCGCGCTCACGGCAACTGCATCGTGCGATTTCATCGCCTTCTTCAGGTCTTCAGAGATTTGGTCGTTCAGGTTCATAGGAGCTGCTTCCGCAAGTGTTAACTTCGGCGAGCTAACTGTTCAGTTTGATCAAGCGGCGATGTTTTCTCTGTGCGGCCGCCATCTTTCTTTTCTTCCGCTCGCTGGGTTTTTCAAAATGCTGATGCTTGCGGTAGTCGGAAAAAATGCCGGCCCGTTGACATACCTTCTTGAATCTTTTCAGAGCTCTTTCAAAATTCTCGCCGCTTCGAATCGTAACGCTCGCCATAAAAAGGAAGCCTCCTCGCGTTGGTCAGTAGTTAGTCGCCAATCCGGGGCGCCGCAGCCGCCTGGCACAGTGGCTCCCGGTCACAAAAACTCAGCGTCAAATTTAGCCATCTCTAACTGTAAATGCAAGCGAATTCTCATGCTAACGAGAACGGCTATTTCTCCGGCGCGCCGGGAACCACGATTTCCGGGAGTGCCGGCAGACTCACACCGCCATTGCGATCGCGACTACGGATTTGAACATATATCGCGTTGCCGGGGTTCCTCGCAGGAACGAGTGTGTACTCGTGCACGGCGCCCAAGACGACCGGCTCCGGCAATCGCGCAACTGGCGCAAACATCAGGCTTTTGTTAGAGAGATAAAGATTGTAGCCGTCGAAAGAGGCTGAAAGTTCGTCAGGACTCGCCTCCCACGCGATGACAAGGGTGCTGCCATCTTCGGAAAACGCCGGCTTCTGCGGCGGCTGAAGCTCGGTGATCTGGCGCAGAGCCGGGCCGCCCGCGGCGCAGCCTATAATGCTTGCAGCCAATCCGCATACCCCTAACCAGATTCTGAAACGGTGAGCTGCCATTTGTTATCGTCCTGACCGAAAATGCCGGGAACTTTTTCATCCCGGGGTTTGAAAAGTGCTACTCCAGCAACGCGACGATCCGCAGCGGCGCGCCACTGACGCCCCTGATTTTCATCTGCAACGCCACCACTTTGAAAAGGCTGTCTGGGAGCTTGTCGGGATTGGCGACGTTTTCGAAAGCGGGAATGTTGTTTTTGAGCAAGATAGGTGTGATTCATCTTTCCCTCCGATGAAACTGATCCTAACCTATTTTTTCAAGCCGGTCGAGCCGAAGCCACCCTCGCCGCGCGCGGTGTCGGACAACTCCCGAACCTCGACAAACTCCGCCGTAGCAACAGGGGCCACCACCAACTGTGCGATCTTCTGCCCCTTTTCCACTTCGTACGCTTCGCTGCTGAGGTTTATCAAAATGACCTTTATCTCGCCGCGGTAGCCGAAATCGATGGTTCCGGGCGTGTTCAGCACGGTAAGCCCGCTTTTGATGGCCAGCCCGCTCTTCGGCCTGACCTGCAGTTCGTACCCGCGCGGCACTTCCGCCGCAAGACCGGTGCCGATCGCCTGCCTTTGCATCGGCTGCAGGACAGCCGCTTCTGTGGCAAACAGATCTGCGCCGGAGTCACCGAAATGCGCATACTCGGGCAGGTGTGCGTCCGGCGAGAGCTTCCGGATCTTTACCGCACAACCGGAGGAAGCAGGCATGAAATCTCCCTTCAAAAATGTAAGCGTTCCCGGTGATTTTCACACTAGGTTGGGTGCTATGATATTTTCAACACTATGAGGGTTGTCAGCGATTCAACCGACCATCTAAGGGCGTTTCACTTTGACAACCAGCTAACCCTTTATGGCCGCAACCAGCAGGCAGAGCCAACCGGCGAGAAACGCCAGCCCGCCCAACGGCGTGATGGCCCCGAGCCAGCGAACACCGCTGAGCGCGAGGACATAGAGACTGCCCGAAAAAATAAGCGTACCCGCCAGGAAGAGCCAGCCACTGCCAGCAGACCACGTTCCCGGCCAGCGACTGCACGCCCAGGCAACGGCCAGGAGCGCCAGTGCGTGGTACATCTGATAGCGAACGCCGGTCTCGAAAATCGCCAGCATTTCCGCTGAAAGTCGGTTTTTGAGGCCGTGCGCGCCAAAGGCTCCCAGCGCCACGCTGAGAAATCCGGAGATAGCGCCGGCCGCGAAAAAAAGCTTGTCCATGTTCCCTCGATGGGTTAGGCTGAAAACGCACGCCACAGAGCGGCAGACCTGTTCTGCAACGCTGTGGCTACGTTTGATACTAAAGTGCGTCGCTGCCGCAACCGCTCCTACACCAACTGCCGCAGCACGTATTGCAGGATGCCACCGTGCAAATAGTAGTTCAGCTCTTCCGGTGTATCGATTCTACAGGTGACCTCAAACTGACAGGTGGCACCGTTGTCATCGGTAGCCGAAACGCAGAGCGTGGCGCCCGGTCGCAGCTTATCGGCGATGCCGGAAATCGCGTAGCGTTCAAGTCCGGTGAGAACGAGCGCTTCGCGGCCCTCCCCGCTGGCGAATTGCAGCGGCAGCACACCCATGCCGATCAGGTTGCTGCGGTGGATCCGCTCGAAGCTCTCCGCGATCACAGCGCGCACGCCAAGCAGATTCGTCCCCTTGGCCGCCCAGTCGCGCGACGAGCCGGTGCCGTATTCCTTGCCGGCAATCACCACGAGCGGCACGCCTTCCTTCTGGTACAGCATGGCTGCTTCATAAACCGACATCACTTTCTTCTCCGGTAAATGCAGAGTCCAGTTGCCTTCGCGATCTGTGAGCAAGTTCCGCAACCGGATATT
>CAZTNL010000014.1:0-14772 GCA_964614885.1 uncultured Calditrichaceae bacterium
GAATCGATGTTCTTGCGGTAGACGACGTAGCGGTCGAGGTAGCTAACGGCATCAGGCCGGTTGTCCCAAAACAGCTTGACCGAGCCGTTTGCGTCTACTGAAAAGTGGTCAATTGAAGCGGCAGGCGGCGGGCTTTGGTCCTGAACGGAGTAAACAAAATTGGACTTCAATGCGAGCCCTGTAAACAGATTGCGGGCCGAGACGTAATAGCCCCAGCGCGCGCCTTCCGGGAGGTTCTCGGCGACGTCGCATGAATCTGTATCAGCAGCGAACGAGACGCTCATGCCCTTTTCCGCTGATTTGTTGACTCTGGCGGTGAACACTTTCATCAGCTCGTAACGGAAATCCGGATCCAGGGGCGACCAGCACAGTTGATTGACAGAGCCCTTGCTGAATGGGGGCTCGGGCAGCATGATCGGCGTCACGTTGAATCGCACCCTCCGGTTCCTGCTTTCAACCAGCGCTCCATCGATGAAATACTGGGCCAGCACGGTGAAGGAGTGCCTGCCGTAATCGCGTCGCGTGGGACTGATGAACAGAGTGTCAACCAATTGACCAAATTCTCCAACATCAAGGGATTTTGCATCCCAACCACTGACGGCGGCGACGCGGCCACCGCCGAGCTTGAGCTGCAAAGTGCCTCTGCCGGAGGCCGCAGCCGTTACCACGATGCGGATGGATTCCCCCGGTTTTAGCTGTGAATTCAAATTGCCGACGAGGTCGAGACCGGTAATCGCGACGTCGGTTTGGGCGTACACCTGGCTGACGACAAGGATGATTGGAAGAACTGAAAGAGCCAGTTTCCAGGAGCGAAGATGAGGTGTCATGACCATTATACGCGAGCTGGCGGAACAGCGCGCTCACGTCCCCCTGTTTCGTGAAAAACAAACATCGCGCACCACTAATTCATGTTCACTTCTGTCCGGCAAGCAGTGCGATTGATGAGAAAGCAGGTCACCCTTGATTGGGGCAGGGGTACGTGCTAGCTGCGAAGCTCTTTCCGGGACAGCTTCCCCGCGTGCGGGAATGGTGCCTCGAAAGCCTCAATCAGGAGGGTGACGACGAAATGAAATTGTTCCCCAGTCTGTACAAATTAGCTCCAAAGTGAAGCAAATATATATTTACTACGCAATATAAGCAAGTATTTTCTTGATTGGTTGCGTAGTAATCGAGGATTTCTTCCTTAGATTGATGTGAATCTTAACATCTTTTTACAAATCGGGTAGCATTGAAAGTCAATTATAATTATGAAATTATGGTAACAATGACACGATGGTTACGATGGTGTTACAAGCAAGTTATTAACTTGCCGTATTTTACGTATGTTGTCCGCTTTATTGCGAGTTCGTTCCCTGATCGTAAAGAACGCATGCCGGACCTCCCGGGGCGTAACCGTTCAGAATCAAGTGAGTCACCCTAGGCTACAATTGCTATACCAAACTTGTTTAGCCGGGACGATACCAACGAGTTGCGCACAGGGTGCACAACGGTACGCATTTCATGCGCGACCATTACAATTGCTTAATAATTATTTGGTTGGAGCGGGTAGGAGTGTGCGTGCCAGGTGTGAGCAATGCCCGGATTTCAGGTCGCAGAAGAGCGGGCAATCTCCTGCAGGCTTTTCAACTGGACATCGGTGCCAAGAACCAGCAGAATGTCACCGCTGCGCAAGACGGCCCCGGCTTCAGGATTGACCTGAATGGTTTGTCCGGCCCGATGATAGCCAAGCACAAGCGCGCCGGAGCGAGCCCGGATGTGCAGGTCGCGAATGGATTTGCCGTCGAACGGACTCCCTTCTTCGATCGGTAACTCTTCAAGCCGCAGAGCCAGGCCCTGGTCGTTCATGATGACATCCAAAAAGTGGACGATGCAAGGGCGAATCAACGCCGAAGCCATGCGCCGGCCACCGATTTCGGCGGAACTGATGACCTTGTCGGCCCCTGCCCGCAGCAGTTTTGGCACGCTGGCGTCGTCCGAGGCCTTGGCAACAATCGTCAGGTCCTTGTTGAAGCCCCTGGCTGTGAGCGTCACAAACACGTTGTGCGTGTCCTCGTGCACCGCTGCTATCAGACCCCTGGCTGTTTCGACCCCGGCTTCTATGAGAGTTTCATCCTGAGTGGCATCGCCCAGGATCACCAGCTTGCCTTCCGACCGAAGTTTTTGCGTGAGAGTCTCGTCCTTTTCGATCACGACAATTGGCGCCCCGCTTTTTTCGAGCTCCTCGGTGGCATGACGCCCCTCGTTTCCGTAGCCGCAGACGATGATGTGGTCTTTGAGTAAACTCAATGTCTTTTCCATTTTCCTGGTCCTGATAAGGTCGGTTAACTCGCCTTCGACAAAGAATACCACCAGGCGGCCGAAGGCGTAACCGATGGTTCCAATCCCGAGCACGATCATGAACGCTGTGAAGAGGCGGCCGTCCGCCGAAAGGGGCCGCACTTCCTGGAAGCCTACGGTGGAGAGCGTAATCACCGTCATATAGAATGCGTCCGACAGGCTCCAGCCTTCGATGAGGCGATAGCCCGTGGTGCCGACAACAAACACCGCCAGAATGAGCAACACGGTGGAACCTGCTCTGAATAATGGGCGGGAGGGGCGCATTTTCGTGCGAGCGAGTTGTGACAAGCCTGGGTTCACGGCTCTTGTCCGGTTATACCGGCTTCGACGGTTGACTGAGTTGTACAACCCGCTTTGCGAGCTGGTGCCAGACCGGGTGTGGCAAATGGCGAACGATGCGATACAGCAGAGCCATCCTCCAGGGGAAGACCATGAGTCTGCGCCCGTTGGCGACGGCAGCCAGCATGATATCGGCTGCTTTGGCCGCATCGACCAGCCAGAAACGATTGCTGCTTCCGCGATTGATCGGCGTATCCACAAAGCCGGGGTGGATGACGGTGAACTGCAGATTCGGCAACTCCGCCGCCTTGCTCAGCAGGAAGTATTCGATGCCGATTTTCGTCAGGCTGTAAACGCCGCGCGTGGGCAGGCCACGCATGGAGGCTGCTGAGCCAATCCCGACGATCGCGCCGCTCTTCTGCGGCACCATGATTTCCAGGCACGCCTGAATCGTGTAAATGGCGCCTTTCAGGTTCGTGTCCAGCATGGTTTCCACAGCATCCCAGTCCCACTCCTTAAACGCCGAGCTGTTGCTGACGCCACTGTTTACCCAGGCGGCGTCGAGGGTCCCCATTTCGCCATGAAAGGCGCGGACGGCGTCGGAGACGGCCTGCCGGTCACGCACATCGCAGGCTCTGATCCAGAATGTGCTGCCGGTCTCCCTGAGGTTCTCCGCCAGCTCGCGCATGTTTTCCTCGCGCCGGCTGAGCAGGCAGAACTTAACCTGAAGCGGGGCCAGCGCTTCGACCAGCGCCCGACCGATTCCCGAAGAGGCGCCGGTGATCAAGACCGACTTGTTTCGCCAGTACTGTTTTTGCTTTTCCTTCAAGAACTTTCCTCCATTGTTTCGTCAGAACGTGGCAAGATAGGAATTGCGATTTCAAGATTCAATTGTTTCGTTCCCCCGCATGCGTCATCCCGGCTGCCGCATTGGACCCGGCGCCCGCTTTCCGGCTTCTACCCTTCAGCAACAAAAGCGTTGACTGTCTCGCATAATCCCGCTAACTTGTGCACGCTGTAGATTTTCCTGGTTGGTTCGCTGACCCCATTGCCCGCGTTGAGTCCTTTCCCGGGACGGCGCTTCTGAGCGGTCAGCATTTTGTTGGACAAACTCCGGAGGACCAAATGAAATCGAGTCAGACATTTCGCGCGCTCTTCCTGTGCCTGAGTATGACGTTTATTACCTGGCCGGCTTCTGCGCAGGACACTCAGGTTGACCAGCTCGCCGGAGCGCTTCTCGGCAACACGCCTATGGTCAAAGACCTGCGCGAACTCTGTGATGAGATCGGTGGCCGGCCGACGGGTTCGCCTGCCAATTTGAAGGCCGTCGACTGGGGCCTGAAAAAGTTCGCCCAGGCAGGCGTCAGCGCGAAGAAGGAAGCGTTCATCATGCCGGAATTGTGGTTGGAAAATCGCTCCGAGGCGATTGTCAGCGGTGACGTGACGTTCAAGCCACGCGTTGTCGCCATGTCGTTTTCGGTCGGAACGCCTCAAGGTGGTCTCACTGCACCGCTGCTGGATGGCGGGCGTGGAGCAGAGGCGGATTTTGCCCGTCTCGGAGACAATGCCAAGGGTGCTTTCGTTCTCGTAGAGACTGACGTATTGCTGGATATAGATGGTCTCTTCAAAGAGTACTCGGACGCGGTCGGTACGGAAAAGCGCGCTTTTGCGGCCGGGGTTGCCGGGGTCGTCTACATGTCGTCACGTCCACGCGGATTGTTGTATCGCCACAATGCTTCTCTGGGACCGGACAATGAAAAAGTCATGCTGGTCATGGCGCGGGAACATGCAAAACGCGCCCTGCGCCTGCTGCGCGAAGGCAAGCATCTTGACCTGACCGCCAAGCTCGATATCGCCGGCGATGGCAGCTACGAAAGCTACAATGTGATCGGTGAGATTCGCGGAAAGGGAAAGCCGGACGAATTCGTGGTTATGGGCGCACACCTCGATTCCTGGGGTCTGGGCGCCGGCGCCAACGACAACGGGTGCAATGTGGTGATGATGATAGACATCGCCAGGCAAATGAAACGGCTCGGCATCCAACCGCGCCGCACGATCCGCTTTGTCCTCTGGAACGGTGAGGAACAGGGCATGATCGGTTCCTGGAGCTACACCCAGGCGCATGCCGCGGAAATGGACCGGCACGTCGTGGCCGGCTCTGTCGACATTGGCAGCGGGCGAATCACCGGATTTTTCACAAACGGCCGTTCCGACATCCTCGAGCCTGTTGGGCAGGCGCTCGCCCCGGTAAACGGGCTCGGACCGTTTCAGCAGATCAATGAGCCTATCGTCGGTACCGACAATTACGATTTCATGGTTCAGGGTGTGGCGAATCTCGTGGCGAACCAGGACCCGGCCAACTACGGCCCGAACTACCACGCCGAATCCGATACCTACGACAAAGTCGACACGCGCCAGCTCCGGGTCAATGCCGCGATCATCGCCGCCGTTACGCTCGGGTTCGCCAATATGGATGTGAGCTGGACCCGGCAGGAGTACGCCGACGTGCAGAAACTGATTGACTCGACCGGTCTGCGCAGCCAGATGGACATGTTCGGGCTTTATCCCGGCTGGAAGGACGGTTCCCGCGGCCTCAAACCGCACATGACCGGAAAATGAGTAGTTTAGTCTGTAATTCACTTATTTGGAGCACATGATGACCATGCCGATAGATGCGGTTTTGACTATTTGGGTTCTCTGTCTGGCGCTGACTGCCGGTTGCAGCCAGGGTCAGGGAGAAGACAACCCGGCTAAATCCAGGACGCTTGCTTCGGTTTCAGCACCCTGTGGGGACCTGACGGCAGAGGCGATTCTTGCGAAGGTGATGCCGGAGTACCAAACGACCCTGCCACTGTCGTCGCCGACGACGCTCACGATACGTGTGGCATACAAGGGCGGCGAGATAATCTGCCATCCGGCGCGCCCTGCGCCTCCCGGCTCAGCTGCACCGGATTTGCCGGAACGCATGGAAATTGAAGTTGCCGTCGTTTTTACGACTGACGACAGCAGTTTCGCAGAGTCCTTCACTGGCAGGCTCATGAGCGGCGGTGGCTCAGCGACCCTGTCCCATTCGTTCGACGCGGCATCCTTGCGCGGCCGCTACGACCCGCAGCTCGACGGGTACGAAAATGCCAGGATTTCCTTCTCCGCTATTTTCGCCGGCAGGGACACCTGGGGAACGGTTTCAAAGAGCGGGCAGCGCCCCGGAAAGGCCTCCGAGTACATTCCCGTGGCGCGCTGGGACAACCGTCGCCAGTAGAAACAAACCTCTTGCATTCCGGGGCCTGCGCTTCCTTCAGTGCCGGCCCCGGCATGGCCTGCCCTCCAATTTATTCCCTCCTGAAAAAAGCGATGTAACATATCGCGACCGGCTGCCGTAATAGTCTAACTGCTAACCCTCCTGAGCATCCCGGAGGAGAGAATCAACAACTTGTCGAGGTCGAAAAAGCCTGTTTTTCATATCGAACTCAAGTCCATCGAGGAGTGGCATCATGTCCAGGAAAAAAATCATCGTGTTTTCCACATTGACAGTGGTCATCATTGTCGCCGTGCTCGCCATGCGTGGCGGCAGTGGCAACAGCGACGAAATCGAAGTTCAGACAGCGAAGGTCCGCCGTGGAAAGGTCGTGCAGACGGTCAATGCCAGCGGCAGAATTCAGCCCAAAACGCAGGTGAAGATCAGCGCGGACGTGGCGGCGAAGATCACGCGTCTCGATATCAAAGAGGGCGATTGGGTGGAAAAGGGCCAGTTCCTGGTGGAGCTGGATCGTCAGAGATTTCTGGCGGCTGTAGAGCAGGCCGAAGCCAATCTGCGTTCGGTCAAGTCCAACTCAGACCTGGCCAAAGAGAATATGCTGAAAGTGAAAAAGGATTTTGAGCGCACCCGGGAGTTGTTTACCCGCAACCTCGAATCACAGGCCATTCTCGATCAAAACAAGGCCGCGTACCAGGTCGAGAAGGCGCGATACCAGTCAGTGCTCGACCAGGTGGCACAATCAAATGCAGTGCTGAAGCAGTCCCAGGACGACCTCTCCAAAACGACCATCTACTCTCCGATGGCTGGCACCATCAGCGAGCTCAACAAGGAGGTCGGTGAGATCGCGCTTGGGTCGCAGTTTCAGGAAGACGTCATCATGGTCGTTTCCAATCTTTCGGGAATGGAAGCGCTGGTGAATGTCGACGAAAACGACATCGTCTCCGTGGCAATTGGCGACACCGCCGCTATCGAGGTCGACGCGCTGCCGGATGAGACCTTCACCGGCGTCGTCACCGAGATCGCCAACAGTGCCACCATATCAGGCTCAGGCTCGGCCGACCAGAAAACCGAGTTTGAAGTCAAGATTTCGCTGCTCGCCCCGGGCGAACGCCTGCGGCCGGGCATGACGGCCAGCGCCGACATCGTCACCGAGATCAAGGATTCCGTGCTCAATATTCCCATTCAATGTGTGGCGGTGCGCACGCCCGAGCAGCTTGACGGAACCGTCGTCGAAGACGGCGACGCAGTGGCCGACGAGGCGCCTGACGGCAACTATAATACGGATAAGGATGGGTTCGTCGAAGTCGTTTTCGTCCTCTCTGACGGGACTGTGCGGGCCAGGCAGGTCAAGACCGGCATTCAGAGCGAAACGCACATCGAAATTCTCTCCGGACTCTCGGACGACGACGAGATCGTGACCGGCAGCTACCGCGCCATCAGCAAGGATCTGCAGAACGGAACCGAGGTGAACGTCAACAACCATCCGAAAAAGAAGGCGTCCTGATGGCCACATTGCGCAGGAACGAACAACACGCTGAGCGAAAAAGGCAAAAGGGGCGCTTAAAATGACATTAGAAATGAACGGCATCACCAAGACCTACACCCTCGGCATCGAACAGATTCACGCCCTGCAGGACGTGTCGCTGAGTATCGAAGCCAACGAGTATGTCGCCATCATGGGGCCGTCGGGCTCCGGAAAGTCGACGATGATGAATGTGCTCGGCTGCCTGGACACGCCGTCCTCCGGCGAATATCGTCTCGAAGGCGAAGATGTCAGCCGGATGAACGACGACCAGTTAGCGGAAATCCGCAACAGAAAGATCGGCTTCGTCTTTCAAACCTTCAATCTGATTCCGCGCGCAAATGTGTACCACAACGTCGAGCTGCCGCTGGTTTATGGCGGGGTACGACCGTCGGAGCGTTCGAAAATGGCCGATGAGGCGATCGAAAAAGTAGGCCTGGCCGACCGAAAAAAACACAAACCGAACGAACTTTCCGGCGGGCAGCGGCAGAGAGTGGCCATCGCCAGGGCCCTGGTCAACCGGCCGGCAATCATTCTGGCCGACGAACCCACCGGCAATCTCGACAGTGCGACGGGCGAAGAGATCATGGCGATCTTCGACGACTTGCACGAGGCGGGCAACACCATCATTCTGGTGACCCACGAGCGCGACATCGCAGAGCATGCGCACCGCATTATCCGCCTGAAAGATGGCAGAGTCGCCTCGGATAAAGTGAAGAGCCGGCCGAATCGTGTCGTGCAGGAAGCTGTGAGTTGAGGTGAGGGCATGAAGAGATTTTACGACACGGTCGAATCTTTCAAGATCGCTCTGGCTGCCATCCGGGCGAACAAGTCGCGCGGAATCCTCACGACCCTGGGCATCGTCATTGGCATCCTTGCGGTTGTGACCACGATGACGGCGGCGAATGGCCTCGGAAACACTTTCCGGGAAAGTATTTCCAGTCTCGGTTCGGATGTGCTCTACGTTTCCAGAAGGCCATGGGTTTTTTCCGGCGACTTCTTCGCATTTCGCAATCGCAAGAATCTCACGCTGAAGGACGCTGAGAAACTGGAGCAGCGCCTCAAGCACGCGCTCGCCATCAACCCGACCACCAGCACGAATAAGAATGTCAAATACCGCTCGCAAGTGCTGGAAAATATCAACATTATCGGCACGACGGAAAAGCACCTGATGGTGTCGGCCGCGGTGCCGGAGGCAGGACGTTTTCTCACTGCCTTCGATGTCCGCTTCAAGAAGCGTGTCTGCGTCATCGGTTCTGAGGTCAAAGAACAGCTTTTCGAGCATGTCGATGCGGTGAATAAGGAAATGAAGATCGGCCGCTACAACTATCTGGTGGTCGGCGTGATGGAGAAGCAGGGCAGCGCAGGATTTTTCGGCGGTCCCAACTTCGACCGGCAGATTTTCGTGCCTATCACCTCGTTCATGAAGTCATACGGCAGCAAGAATCGCGATTTCAATATCGCGGTCAAAGCGACGCCGGCCGTCGCCCTTGCCGATTTCGAGTATGAGGTCATCGGCGAAATGCGCAAAATCAGAAAGCTCCGGCCGACGAGTCCGGACGATTTTTCCATCAACCAGATGAATCAGCTGGTGGGCGCCTACAACAAGGTCATGGGAGTTATCGTCATGATCGGGCTGGTGATCACCGGCATTTCGCTGTTTGTCGGCGGCATCGGCGTGATGAATATCATGTTCGTTTCTGTGACCGAACGCACCCGGGAAATCGGCATTCGCAAAGCGATCGGCGCCAGAAAACGGGCTATCCTGAGCCAGTTTTTGTTCGAGGCATCCACCATTTGCCTGTTCGGCGGGCTGATCGGCTTGCTGATGGCGGTGGGCGTGACCGCGCTTATCAGCAAGTTCCTCATGCCGGCCAGTATCTCGCCGCCTATCGTGGTTGTGGCGATCGCGGTCTCGATTCTGACAGGCGTCCTGTCCGGATTCATTCCGGCTTTCAAGGCCGCCCGGCTCAATCCCATCGAGGCGCTGCGGTATGAGTAGGGGAGACCGGCGGTTGCGGTTGGCCGGCAGCTTCGCCGCACGCGAACAGTCAGTTCGCGGTCACCTGTGTTTCCGTGAGTTCTTGAGAGGAAAGTATGCAATTTCTTGAAGCCTTTAAAATGGCGCTCACCGCCATTTCCGCAAACAAGCTGAGGTCTTTTCTCACCCTGATCGGAATCGTGGCAGGCGTGGCTTCGATCATCGCCGTCATGACGGGCATCTCCGTGGTGCAGCGCACGATCGAAAAGGAGATGAGCGTCCTGGGCACGCGTACTTTTCAGGTGCAAAAAAACGCCGCCGGTGGGCCGATCAGCGAGGAGGAGCAGCGCAAGATTCAGAAGCGCAGACCCGTGACGGTGGAACAGGCCAACGCGATCCGTGACAAGGTCAAAACTGTGGATCTCGTCGGGGCCGAGATTTGGGATTTTGGCTTCCAGGCCAAATACAAACGCGAATCGACCAATTCAAACCTGACCATTTGCGGCGGCACACCGGAATATCCGGAAAACAACACCCACTACGTGGAACTGGGCCGGAATCTTTCACAGGAAGATATAAAGGTCGGCCGCAAAGTCGTGGTCATCGGCTATGCCATCGCTGAGGAGCTCTTCCCATTTATCGACCCCATCGATAAGCGCATCAAACTGGACGGGCACAAGTACAAGGTGATCGGCGTATTCGAGGAAAAGAAGTCCGCATTCGGTTCCGGCTACGACAACTATTGCCTGATTCCGATCACCGTGTTCAAAAATATCTACGGACGCTTCAACCGGAACGGCCGGGAGCGCACGGTCAATGTGACGGTCCGGGCACGTTCCCCTGAGTTGCTGCAAGACGCCATCGAAGAAACGCGGGCGGTGATGCGCTACGAGCGCCACCTGAAACCGCAGGATGAAGACGATTTTACCGTTTTCAGCAACGAAACCCAGATCAAAACTTTCAACAAGACCACCGCAGGAGTGAAGGCAGGCGCGTTTGTCATCGGCATTATCGCCCTGGTGGTTGCCGGCATCGGTATCATGAATATCATGCTGGTGTCCGTGACCGAACGAACGCGCGAGATCGGTATCCGCAAGTCACTGGGTGCGAAGCGCAAGAGCATTCTCACCCAATTCCTGCTCGAAGCGATCGTGCTGTGCAATATTGGGGGCATTCTCGGCGTTCTGATCGGCTTCGGCCTCGGGAACGTCGTCACGCTTTTTACCGGCTTCGCCAATGCCGTGCCGCTGGAGTGGGCGGTCGGCGGCCTGGTCTTTTGCACGGTCGTCGGGCTGACGTTCGGCATGTGGCCCGCGATTGTCGCCTCGCGCCTGGACCCGATCGAGGCGTTGCGTTTCGAGTAGCGCGCGGTAGGTTTTCAACCCATTGCCCGGCACGAATCCCCCGCCGGGCCGGGGTGCTGGCCATTCTCCGGCGGTGCGGCATATCGGCAATACAGTGTAAGAGAAACAGGCCATCAACGACATATTTGTAATTGCGACCGGCCGGTCCGCGCTCTCCTGACCTCAACCCACCTCATCTCCTGGCTGGGAGAATTTCTTGTTTTTCTGGCACAATTCTTGGAATCATGACACGAAATCTGTATTTTCCCTGCGGGGAATACGGCAATGTTGTGGGGACAGGCGCCCGCGTTTGGCTCAAACGGCCAGGCGGTCGGACGCATTGTTGCCATCATTCAGTCAAAGGAGTGTGTTGGATGAATCCAGCAAGACCGCGCGGTATCATGGGGGCGTTGGTTCTGGCAATACTGACTACGAGTTCGGCGATGGCCGGAACCTACTATGTGGATGCGAGTAACGGTGACGATTCGAATAGCGGGCTTTCGACAGATACGGCATGGAAATCTCTCGCAAAGGTCAGCGACACTAAATTCAGGCCCGGCGATGTGATCTTGTTCAAGCGCGGTGAGCAGTGGCGCGAACAGCTCACGGTAAGCGCCTCCGGCTCTTCCGGTAACCCTATCACCTACGGCGCTTATGGAACGGGCAACCGGCCGGTTTTCAACGGCGCCGAGGTCATCAAAGGCTGGACAGCCGCCAACCACGCGGACGTGTGGCAGGCGGCGGTGGCCACCAAGCCCGGCGCGGTTTATTTCGACCAGATATTCGGCAAGAAAGTCGGCCAGGTTGCAGATATCGATAAGGACAACGAGTGGTACTGGCAAGGCAAGCGACTTTATGTGTATGCGACTGCCAACCCCGAAAGTGTTTTTTCCTCCCCGGGTATCGAGGCAAGTACACGTAGTTTTTGCGTGATTGCGACCGGACGCAGCTACCTGATATTTCGGGATCTCGAGGTAAAATATGCCCAAAAGCACGGCCTGGTCTGCACGTCAAATGTGCATGACATTCTCGTTGATTCCGTGCACGCGCATCACAACGGCTATCTGACCGGGGGAGCGTTTGGAATTCATCTCCAGGGCGGAACCAATGTGGCGGTGCGCAACTCCGAGGCCGACTACAACGCATGGAACGGGATAGCTTTTAACAGCTGGGCGGCATCCGCAGATCTGTCGGGGTGGTCGGTGGAGAATTCCGTTTCACACCACAACGTGCACAACGGCTTCGATTTCAACACCGGCAGCGCGGGTATCGACATCTCTGATATCACCATTCGGGCTTGCAGGGCCTACGCGAACCGAACAGGTGTCTATTTTGAAAACGAACAGACAGAGCACATTTCGGACGCCAAGATCTATTACAATCTCGTCTACGGCAATAGCGGCGGCGGCATTGTGGTCTATCTGACCAGTGAATCTTCGAATCCGTATATCGACAAGGTTCAGGTGTTCAACAACGTGGCCTACAACAACGGCAATTCCGGGCTCATCGCCTACATGACGCATGGCGTGGTCAAGAACAATATTTTTCTTGAAAACAACCGTCGCGACGACCGCGAAGTGAAAATTTTTGATGGCGGCGGCGCAGGAAATGTTTTTGATTACAACATCGTCTATCACTCCTCACATCGTGACATCATCGATTGGAACGGCGCCCGGATGACGCATGCTCAATTTGTTGCTAAGGGGCACAACGAGAACGGTTTCAGCCAGGACCCGCTGCTGGTGAGTCCGGCAAATCTCAATTTCTCACTTCAGTCGGATTCACCGGCGATCAACAAGGGTGTGGATGTGGGGCTGGACAGCGATTTTGCCGGGACTCGGGTTCCGGCAACGGCTGTAGACATCGGCGCGTTTGAGTTTCAAGGTGAAACCGTGCCGCCGGCGCCCCCACGGAACGTACGCGTCCAGGTGAATCCCTGAGACCCTAGCTCCGCCAACTTTTTCAGGCAGGTCGGGCCAGGTACCACGCCACGGTGCGTCGCAGGCCTTCCTCCAGCGACACGGACGCTGTGAAGCCGAAGAGGTTTCTCGCCCTGGAGGTGTCGAGACAGCGCCGGGGCTGGCCGTTCGGCCGTGTGGTGTCCCACCGTATCGAGCCGGTAAATCCGGTGATGTCTGCTATGCGTTCCACGAGACGCCGGATTGACGTTTCGACGCCGGAGCCGACATTGACTGGCTCGCCACGGTCGTACTGTTCTGCGGCCGCGACGATGGCTGTGGCAGCGTCCTCGACGTAGACAAATTCCCGTGTCGGACTGCCATCACCCCAGCAAACGATCTCCTTCTCCCCGAGCCTTTTTGCGTCAACACACTTCCTCACTATCGCCGGAATCACGTGACTGCTTTGGAGGGAGAAGTTGTCCCCCGGGCCATACAGATTCACCGGCAGGAGGTAAATGCCGTTCAGACCATACTGTTCGCGATAGCTCTGCAGCATCACCAGCAAGGCCTTTTTCGCGATGCCGTACGGCGCGTTCGTTTCTTCCGGATATCCATCCCAGAGGCTTTCTTCTTTGAAAGGGATCGGCGCAAATTTCGGGTAGGCGCACACGGTTCCCACCTGTACGAACTTACTGACACGGTTCAGGCGGGCGTGTTCAATCATGTGCAGACCCATGGCCATGTTGGCGTAGAAGAAGCGGCCCGGATTCGCCTGATTCGCGCCGATGCCGCCGACCTCAGCGGCCAGGTGGATGACAACGCTCGGGTCGAAATCGTGGTAAACCCGGCTGACCTCGTGTTCCTTTGTCAGGTCGTAGTCTATGCGCCGGGGGACCGCGATTCTGTCCGGTGTCACGCTCATCTCGCGGAGTTTCCTGCAGACAAATGTTCCAAGAAACCCGGCGCCGCCGGTTACGAGTATGCGTTCTTTGCTCAGATCCATTTAGGCACCGACCTTCCTGAGTCGGATCTTCCTGTCGAGCAGAACGCGTTCCTGCTGCGCCAGTTCCCAGTCGTTGTCCACCATGGTTGCCACGAGTTGTTCGAAATGCATGTCGGGCGACCAGCCGAGTTTTCGCTTTGCCCTGGAAGCGTCACCCAGGAGGCAATCCACTTCCTTGGGCCGCAGGTAGCGCGGATCTATTTCAACGTAATCCTGCCAGTCAAGGCCGACGCGGGCGAAAGCCAATTGCAGGAATTCCCTGACTGAGTGGCTTTCGCCTGTGGCAATGACGTAATCGTCCGGCGTGTTCTGCTGCAGCATCAGCCACATCGCCTGCACGAAGTCACCGGCATATCCCCAATCACGTCGGGCATCGAGATTGCCGAGATAGAGTTTATCCTGCCGGCCCTCCCGGATGCGGGTGGCGGCGCGCGTGATTTTTCTGGTAACGAAGGTCTCGCCCCGGCGCGGCGATTCGTGGTTAAAGAGGATGCCGTTGCAGCAGAACAGACCGTAGCTTTCCCGATAATTGACCGTTTGCCAGAAACTGAAGACCTTTGCACATCCATAGGGGCTGCACGGATGAAAGGGAGTGTCTTCGCTTTGCGGCGTTTCCCGGACCTTGCCGTACATCTCGCTCGAAGAGGCCTGATAGAATTTAACCCTGATGCCGATATCCCGAACGGCCTGCAGCAACCTTATCGTACCGACCGCGGTCGCTTCCGTAGTATAGACCGGCTGATCAAAACTGACTCTGACATGCGATTGCGCGCCCAGGTTGTAGACTTCGTCCGGCTGCACGCGCGTCAGGATGTCCCGCAGGCTCGTGCTGTCAGTCAGGTCTCCGTAGTGGAGGAAGAGCCTGGTCTCCGGTTCATGCGGGTCCGAGTACAAGTGGGCGATACGCTGGGTGTTGAAGGAACTGCTGCGCCGGATAAGCCCGTGGACCTCGTAGCCTTTTCCCAGGAGGAACTCGGCGAGATAGCTTCCGTCCTGGCCCGTAATTCCGGTTATCAACGCCTTAGGTGACATGTCTGACCTCATTAGATGTGATTTCCTGCTGCCGGAGGTATTCGTCCGGCAGCAGGCCGATAAAAAAGACGAAAACTGCGCGCCATCGGCGCGCTAAGTCTCGCACAGTGCCTGTCTG
>CAZTNL010000015.1:0-14691 GCA_964614885.1 uncultured Calditrichaceae bacterium
TGTCAAGCCGGGCATTGGCGAGAAGGTCGGTAATTTTTTCATCCATGCCAACAGCGCCTGTTCCCAGGCGGATAAAGTCGCCGAGCGTGTAGCCGTCGTGCGATTCGAGATAGTTGACTGAATGTTCGGGGGCGACAAAAGGACCGCCGTCCTCGCGCCGCGACCCGCGCAGGTAGAACCGCAGTGAGTTCTCGTTGTCGCTGCCGTAGTAGTTGCCGAATATCGCTCCGGGTGCGGCCAGCGGCTCACGGCCCTTGATGCCGTTGCGAAACAGATCGTTCCAGGCAAGCCAGCCGTGTTCCGAAAAACTGGCCAGATCGTATTTGCCTCCGCCCCACGGCTCGGCTATCAAGATGACGTTCGGGTTGATCTTCCGGGCTTCTTCGGTTAGTTGTTCGATGGTCGCCCAGTCGAGCATACCGGCGAGGTCGAAACGCAGGCCGTCGATGTGGTACGTTTCCAGCCAGTATTTCACGCTGTCGATGATGAGCCTGCGCGCCATTCTGCGCTCGCTCTTGAAATCGTTGCCGCAACCGCTGGCGGAGAGCAACTCTCCGCGCTCATCGAGCCGGAAGTAGTAGCCCGGGTCGATGTATCTGAGCGGATTCAAATCGAAGTTCGACACGTGGTTGTAGACAACGTCCATGACCACGGCAATGCCGGCGCGATGAAAGGCCTTGACCATCTCCTTGAAGGCGCGGACCTGCCCGCCGTCGACGCCGAGCATGTCTCCGGGGCGCAGAACGCCCGCGTCATAGTAAGGCTCCGGCGCAAAAAAGTAGGAGGTCATGTAGCCCCAGTGATTGCGTGCGTACGGATTCCAGGTGTTGGCCGGCGGCGGCGCTTCCGGCGCGTACGGGGGCTCTATTTTCGCGAAATGCTGGCACGGCAGCAATTCCACCGCGTTCACGCCCAGTTCGAGAATGTGGGTCAGCCCTCCGGCGCCTGCGGTTTCCACCAGTCCGGCGTACGTCCCCTTTCGCGCGATACCGCTGCCGGGGTGCATGCTCATGTCGCGCACATGCGCTTCGTAGAGGATAAGATCGGCCGGCGCCAGGCTGAGTGGGGCGTCGCCCTGCCAGTCGTAGTCGTCCGTTCTCACGATGATGCCGAAGGATTTCTGCAAATGGTCGTTCTGGCTGCAGACCGCTCTGGCGTACGGGTCGGCGAGCGCCACCGGCAGCTGCGCCTGATCGGGCGCGTGTTGCACCTGGTAGGCGTAGTACCTATTCCACAGCGTTTCCGGGATGCGCGCTTCCCACACGCCGTCTGCGTCGCGCTGCATTCCGGCGGTGCGTTCCGGCGGTCCTTCGGGAGTTGCGCTGAGAAGGAGGGAGACCTTCCGGGCGCGCGGTGCGAACAACCGGAATACGGTTTCCTGACCTTCCTGGCGGACGCCGAGCGGCTTATCCGAGTAGAGTTCGTCCAGAAGCGGGGCCGGATCGACCGCAGCCGGCGGCAGCCCGGCGAGGCGCACCTGGTAGGCGCCGGCAGGATCGATGGCCGAGGTGTGGATGATGAGGCTGTGCCCGCTAAATGTTACCCCTTCGATGTGAAGCCCGCCGTCGACCTGCACGTCCTCTTCGGCAAACGCGCCCTCGCCGCTAAACCTGACGAGAATTCTGTTCGCGTCCAGGGCGGTGACAAAGAGGATTTCGGGAGAATCAGGCATCGGTTGCTGGCTCACGGTTCGTGCGTTGGGCCGCGCAGGTGGAACCTGGCTCGCATCGGCTGACCATCCTGTCAAAAAGACATTCTACGAGAAATGACAGAGAGTAATGTATTGAAATACTTTGCATCTCAGCGGTTCTGCGGTTCATTCGTTTTTTTTTCGGGAAGCGCTTAGTCGTGTTCGCTCGCGGCCAGCGTTCCCGGTCGCCCCCACCCCACGAGGCTGGCGACGAGCACCAACGCGAACATCGCGGCCAGAGAAAGCGCGCCGGTTTTGTGGCTAAAGCCAAGTGCGGTCAGCGCCCCGGCGCTGAAACCGGCGAACCCCTCGCCACCCATGATTCCTGCGGCCAGCAAGACGCCGGCCTGGTAGAGATGGGCCCGTGTTCTGTCCAGATACCAGCGGATGGCTGCGCCGAGCGCAAGCGGAATCGCCAGACCCGGCCCGAGAAAGAGCCCGATCCCCATCGGCATCAGCAGCAACTGGTCGCGGTAAGCCTTTGGCAGGAGACGGTTTAGCAGCTCCAGGCAGAAAGCGAGCGCAAATCCGCCATAAAACGCGCCGGGGTGTTCGAATCCGAAAATGCTGCCCGCCACCAGCTTTGCCTGCGGCGCTGGCATTTCCGGCGTGAAAAGTTTTTCCGCAAAGCCGAAGCGAACCAGCGCCAGCACCAGCGGTGCGGCCAGACCGGCAACGGCCACGGCGATCAGGTCGATTTTGACGATGTCCGAAAAGCGGGTGCCGAGAATGCTGGCCGACTTGTAGTCGTGGCCGGCGTCGCCGGCGATGGCGCAACCGACGCTGACGAAAGTCACGATCATGAATGAGGCGAGCAGGCTGAGATCCTGCCCGAACCAGGCGTAAATGCCGGTGACCAGCAGGCCGACGAAGATGCCGAACTGCTCCAGCGGGTCGATGTTGGTCTCGCCGGTCATGCGGGCGGCGATGGCGACCATCAGCCACAATCCGGCGAGCGTCAGCAGCGCCGCCCCGACCGGCACATCCAGAAGGAAGAGAGCGACCACGCTCAGGGCGGAAAGCAGCCAGAGCCACCACGCGCCGGCGCCGGCCGACTTCCACAACGGTTCGAAAATCGCCCGCAGCCTGGGCGCAATGTACAGGATGAAAAAACCGACTCCCGAGCCCAAAACCATGCCCATGCCCACGTTTTGCAGCAATGCCACAGGCGGCGCTGTGACGACGCCGGTGAGCACGAGCAGCGGCGAGAGCACGAGCCAACCGAGGAACGCACCGCCGAACCAGGAGAAGCCGGCGCGCGGTCCAAGGATGTAGCCGCCCGCGATCAGGACCGGCATTGGCAGAAGCGAGAGGAGAATTCCGTAACTTGCCAGCGCAGGAAAGGAGAGGCCACCGGGGAAATAGGTGTCGCGCACAAGGGCAAAGATGCCGGCGGCCGCGGCCACGGCGATGATCATCGAAAGCTGCCGCCCGCCGGTTTTTCCTGCGCGCAGGAGCTCGGCGCCGGCGGTGCCTGCCGGGTATGGCAGCTGCTCTTCGTCCACAAAACGAAACTTCAACGGCACCGAAAACAACACGCCCAAAAGGCCCGCGGCCGCCGTGAGCAAAGCCAGCAGCCAGGGATTCGGCCAGGTGATTTCGAGTCCGCGGGTCTGGTTCAGGTAGATCATACCCGGCAAAGTAAACGCCAGGCCTCCCGCCACGAGCCCGCCAATGCTGGAGCCTGCCTGCGCGCAGTTGATTTCGTGCACGCTGACGGGACGGCCACGATTGACCAGCTTCAGCAGCCCGCCCGCGACGATCACCGAAAAGATGATCGGCCAGGGCAGCAGCCCGAATTTCAAGGCGATGTAGGTCGAGCTGGCGAGCAGAAACAGAGAGACGCAGACGGCGATGACAGCCGCCCTGAGCGTAAAGCCGGGTTTTTCTTCAGCGGGTTGCATGAGCAGTTCTCTCGTTTGGCCTGCGGGAAAAAACAACAGCCATGATACTCATGCCAGCGCTTAGATTCAAGGGAAATGGGCGGGGAGATGCAAAGAAGGACTCCCCCTCATCCTCCGACGGAAAAAGCAAAGGAGCGGCCGCGCCATCGTCAGGTTCAGGCCGGCATGGTGAAACTTTCACCGGCTTCAAATTTCACCCTGACCATGCTCAATGTAAACCCGGTGTCGAGCTGGTAGTGTGGTTTGTCGACAAAGCTGCGCCAGTGGCCGCCCCATTCGAGGGCCGCGGTCAGGCCCGCTCTGGCGGCCTTGTCGTAAACCGAGCCGTCTGCAATGTAGCCGCCGTTCGCGGTGAAGATGCCGATATCCCAGGCGACGCCGAAGTTGTGGTTGCTGCGTCCGCCGCGGGCATTGGTCACTTTGGGACCGGGATTGCCGAAGCGGCCTTTGCGGAAGAGGGCGTTCTGCTCGGAGTACGTTCGAGTCCCGGAGATGATTTTTGCTCTGATGCCGGCGTCGATCACGCTCGCCATGAATACTCTGGCTTCCCGCTGTGCGCGCAAAGCGAGCGAACGAATGTTGGTTTCGGTGCGAAAATCGAACGTCCGGATTTCGTCCCGGATCTGTTCGGACCGGGCTTCGAACTCGTTGGCCGCCTTTTCGGTGAACCGGCCCCAATCGCCGTCCAGGGCTTTCTTATACAGTCCCTCGGATTTCAAGAGGCGTTGAAAAAACAGTACATCATCAGGGAAAAGTCTACCGCTCATATCGCCCTCCTTATGTGAGTTAGCAGACGCCGGTAAGTGCCGGGAAACAGCTGTGCACATACGGGTGCCCGTCAAGTCCTGCCATCATCACGGGAAGAGTGCCAATCCAGCGGGGTTTCGAGTTGCCAGATGGGAGGTGTCTGTTGTGTAACTAACGCAACTGGTTGACCAAAGTCAACGAAAAAGATCGGGAGCGGTGGCCCTTCGATATGAAACAGCCGTCCCGATTTTTCGGGGCGGCTGTTTTGATGGGTGGCGGTACGAATAGATGAAGAGTCGTCATTTTTCTGCCGAAGATAAGCTTATGAAGTACGCACAAGCTCCGCAGACCGCCGCTGCGGGTTTCAGTCAGCCGTTCAGGAATCGGCGCATCCTCGTCATCGATGACCAGGAGTCCATCCACAAGGATATGCGACTGATTCTTTCCGGTGAGAAGGAAACCGTCGATCTGCACGACATCGAGACGTTTCTGGGCATTCAGGTCGTCGAGGGCGAGCAACCGACTTTTGAAGTCGATTCAGCCTATCAGGGCGAGGAGGGCCTCGAACTGGTCGAGCGTGCGGTGAAGGCGGGCCGGCCCTACGCGCTCGCTTTCGTCGATATGCGGATGCCGCCCGGCTGGGACGGGTTGCAAACCATCCCGCGCCTCTGGCAGGCGGATCCGGACTTGCAGGTGGTTATCTGCTCCGCCTATTCCGACCATTCATGGAACGATATTCTCGGAGAGTTGGGGCAGACGGACAGGTTCCTCATTCTCAAAAAACCGTTCAGCCACATCGAGGTGTCGCAGCTGGCCCTGGCTCTCACTGAAAAGTGGTATTTGGCGCAAAAAGCCCGAATGAAGCTGGACCAGATGCAGGCGATGGTCGACGAGCGTACACGCGAACTGGCCCGGACCAACGAGGATCTTAAGGCGGAGATCCGAGAGAGAATCCGCACCGAGGCTGCGCTGGCCACGGCCAAGGAGCAGGCGGAAGCCGCCACGCAGGCCAAGAGCGATTTCCTGGCCGCCATGAGCCATGAAATTCGGACGCCCATGAACGGTGTGATCGGCATGACCGACCTGATTTTGGATACGCCGCTTTCAGAGGAGCAAAAGCAGTTCGCTGAAACCATCCATCGCTCGGCCGATGCGCTTTTGACCATCATCAACGACATTCTCGATTTTTCCAAGATCGAGGCGCACAAGCTCGAAGTCGAGTATGTCGATTTCGATCTGGGCAAACTGATGGAGGATGTTTCCCGCTTGCTGGCCATGAAAGCCGCCCGGAAAAAGCTGGCGTTTTCATGCGAGTTGTGCCCGGAGGTGACGCGTCATCTTAACGGCGATCCGGGGCGGCTGCGCCAGGTGGTGATCAATCTGGTCAACAACGCGATCAAATTCACCAAGGCAGGGAAGGTTTCGGTTGAGTGTGGAATCGTCGAAGAAACTGCCGAGGAAACGCTCCTTCGCTTCACAGTTTCCGATACCGGCATCGGCATCTCTGAGGAGGACCAGGCGAAACTGTTCCAGTCGTTCAGCCAGGTCGACGTTTCGACGACGCGCAAGTACGGTGGCACCGGGCTCGGGCTGGCGATCTCGAAGCAGCTCGCGGAGCTGATGGGGGGCAGTATCGGTGTCGAAAGTGAGCCGGATAAGGGCTCGACCTTCTGGTTTACGGCCCGTCTCAGGAAGCAGGCGCCCGGCGCTGTCGAAGCGCCTGCCGACGAGTTTTCTGACCCGCGTGCGCATCCATCCGGGTTCGGTGATAACCCGGCGGCTCCGGGCGTGTCGCGGCTGCCGGTTGCAGAAACTTCCCGGGGTGCCGCCCGGATTTTGCTTGCCGAAGATACGCCCGCCAACCAGGAGGTCGCCGTGAAGATGCTGCAGAAGCTCGGCTACAGGGTGGACTGCGTGGCCAACGGGCGCGAGGCCGTAAACGCGGTCATGGCGCAACGGTACGATCTGGTGCTGATGGATTGCCAGATGCCGGAGATGGACGGCTTCGAGGCCACGCGCGTCCTGCGTTCAATGAACGGCGACCGGATGCCCATCATCGCGCTCACGGCCAACGCGATGAAAGGCGACCGCGAGAAGTGTCTCGGTGTGGGAATGGACGACTATCTGACCAAACCCGTGAAGCTGCACGCTATGGCCGCGATGCTCAAGCGCTGGCTCAACGAGCAGCCGCGTTAGGGGTGCTATTCAATCGACTTGTCGCTCATCTCCGATTGTTCTTCAGCAATTTTCCTCTCGATAAGACTCTTTAGGTTGTCATACACCAGTTGCCCGCGCTTTTCCATGCTCGACTTGGAGAGCCGCAGGATTGACTTCCAGATCAGATTCTTGCCATCCATGTGGTTCAGCGCCACGATTTCTGTCTTCTGATCGTCGCCGCTGAAGCGGACGTCTACCTTCGCGATCATCGGATCGGCATCGAGCTCGAAGGCAAACTCCTCGTTCGGTTGGAAGGCGGTGATCGTCTCGGTCATTTCCATGAGCCGGCCATCTTCTTCAAAGACCATCTTGTATTTGCTGCCAACTGCGCCAGGCTGGCCGCTGAGTGTTTCGACGCTCTTGAATCCGATCAGCCATTCACCCATCAGGCTGACATCGTTGAACACCGCCCACGATTTTTCGAGCGGGGCGTTGACTTCGACGCGTGACTCGTAGGTGAAGGTGGGCGCCACCACGCCGACGAGCAAAAAGGCGGCCGCGACCACAACCAGAAACAGTGCGACGTACTTCAGCAATTTCATTCCACTTCCTCCAGTTTGTTTTGGGAAGTAACTTGTTACAAAAATATCAAGACTTTTCCAAACAAATTCTTGCCGGCCCGCATGCCTTATCAATATTCCTGTCACATTATCAAGCTTTTCAGCCTGCACGTCGAGAAGTGAGGAGTGACATTGTTTTTCTCCGGCAATGTTCTGGAACACACTAGCAAAACACAGTGAGATTCTCATGTTAGAATGGACTTCCTCCTTCGAAACGGGCGTGGAAAAAGTTGATGCCCAGCACCAGACGCTCTTTGAGATGCTCAACAGGTTTGAAGCCGACATCCATGAGGGCAAGGGTGAGCGGGCCTTCCGTGCGGCCCTCGTCTTTCTTGCCGGATACGTGAAGAACCATTTTGTCTACGAAGAAAAGTGCATGCACGAACGGCAATGCCCGTTTGCCAAACGCAACCTCGATGCACATCGACAGTTTCTGCAGACGTTTCAGTCTTTCGAAGACAGGCTTGGCAGAGAGGGCTTTAACTGGGCGTTGCTCAGGGAGCTGCATACCACGATCGAGGAATGGATATTGAACCACATCTGCAAGATAGATGTGCACCTTAAAGAGAGCGTGCCTGTCGCGCAGGATTAGTCAGGACGCGCAGTTCCGGCTCACCGGCCGCGTTGCACGCGGATCTTACCGGCGCCCCCGGCAGAGATTCGGCCGATGATGGCGGCGCCGGCCTCACCACTTTCCCGGAGTTTTTCCAGGAGATCATCTGCCTGCGTTTCGCCAACGGCGGCAAGCAACCCACCGGATGTTTGCGCGTCGCAAAGCAGCGTTCGCCGGGTCGATGAAATATCCGTGGCCCACTCGACCGTTCCGTCGACGAACTCGAGGTTGTTCTGCGTGCCACCCGGCACGACGCGGGCAACGGCCAGCTCATCGGCCTGCGGCAGAAGCGGTACCTGATCGCTCCAGACTTCTGCGTCCACGGCGCTCGCCTCGACCATTTCCTTCAGATGCCCCAGCAATCCGAAGCCGGTCACATCCGTGCAGGCATGCACCTTGAATCCGGCGAGCACTTCCGCCGCGTTGCGATTCAAGGCAGCCATGACCCGAGTCGCTACCTCGACCGTTTCGGGGTCTGCCACGCCGCGTTTGATAGCGGTGGTAATGATGCCCAGCCCGACCGGTTTGGTCAGCAGCAAAATGTCGCCCGGCTTTGCGCCGGCATTGGTCCAGATGTTTTTCGGGTCGACGATCCCGGTGACCGCAAGGCCAAACTTGGGTTCGGTGTCTTCGATGGTATGCCCGCCAACGATACTGATGCCCGCTTCGCTTGCCTTGTCTCGGGCGCCTTTCAGAATTTCCCGCAGCACTTCCATAGGCAACCGGTGGTCGGGAAAGCCGACGAGATTGAGAGCAAAAAGCGGTTTCGCGCCCATGGCATAGATGTCGCTGAGCGCATTGGTCGCGGCGATCGCGCCGAAGAGGTACGGGTCGTCGACGATCGGCGTGAAGAAATCAGCCGTCTGTACGATTGCGGTGTCCGGCGAGATCTGGTAGACCGCGGCATCGTCGGCGGTGTCGAGGCCGACGAGCACGTTGGCGTCTTCGGGCAGCGGCAAATCGCTCAGGATGCGTTCGAGGGCCTGTGGCCGGAGCTTGCAGGCGCAGCCGAGGCCATGCGTGAAATGCGTCAGCTTGAATTCCCTTGCAGAGGCGTTCACCGGCGCGGGCTGCCCGGCGGTTGTCTGCAGACGGGCAGCGGCCGCGGCAATAATGTCGACGGCCTTTTCCGTATCCTGTTCGGTCAGAAAACGCCCGGTCGAAAGGCGGATGGTGCCCATGGCCACGTCCACGGGAATGTTCATGGCGCTCAACGTCGCTGAAATGTCGATCGAGTCGGAGTGGCAGGCCGCGCCGGCTGAGGCCGCGACTCCGTCAATTTCATCGAGCAGGGTGTTGGCTTCGATGCCCGGAAAACTCAGACTCAGGGTGTTCGGCAGTCGTTGCTGCGGATGGCCGTTGAGTTTGACTTCGGGGTACCTTTCGCGGATGCCGTCGTACAGCAGGTCACGCATTTGCCGCATGTGGGCCATGTTTTCATCGAGGCCTTCGCGCGCAATTTCACAGGCCTTGCCCAGACCCACAATTTCGAGAACGTTCTCGGTGCCTGCGCGCAGGTTGAGCTCGTGGTCGGCGCCGTGGATCTGTTTTTCCAGCAGGACACCCTGGCGAACGTACAACGCACCGATGCCCTTGGGCGCGTAAAGTTTGTGTCCGGCGATGGTCAGCAAATCGACGCCCAACTCCCTGACGGACATGGGTATTTTCCCGGCGCTTTGCGAGGCGTCGGTATGCACCGCAATACCTGCTTCGTGCGCGATTCGGCTGATCTCTTCAACCGGCTGAACGGTCCCGACCTCATTGTTGGCGTGCATTACCGAAACCAGAATGGTCTGCGGCGAGATGGCCTTGCGCAGCGCCTCGACATCCACGAGGCCAAATTCGTCGACCGGCAGGTAGGTGACACGGAAGCCGTGCTGCTCCAGATAGCGGCATACTTCGGTGACCGCCGGGTGCTCGATGGCCGATGTGATCAGATGATTGCCCTTGCTCCGGTTCGCCAGCGCGAAGCCTTTGATGGCGTAGTTGTTGGACTCGCTGCCGCCGCTGGTGAAAATGACCTCGTCGGGGCGGCAGCCGAGCAGCTCAGCCACCTGCCGCCGCGCTTTTTCCACGGCCTGTCTCGTTTTTACGCCGTACCAGTGGCTGCTGCTCGGGTTGCCGAAGTGGGTTTCGAGATAGGGGCGCATCGCTTCGATGACGGCCGGCGCCAGCGGCGTTGTGGCGTTGTAGTCGAGGTAAATGGGTGCGGTCATTTGGAGAACCTCCGGGGCAAGCGTTCTGCCAATAGTGGTTTCAATGTTTTCCAGACGTTGCCGGCGACGATGCGGTGTCCTGCGGCTGTCGGGTGAATGCCATCAGGCTGGTTCAACTCCGGAATGCCGCCAACTTTGTCCAAAAGAAAGGGGACTAACGATGCGCCGGTTGCCAGTGCCAGTTGGGGGAACATTTGCCGGAACGCCTTTGCATATTCCTGGCCGAGATTGGGTGGCACCTGCATGCCGGCGATGACGAGCCGGGCCTTCGGATATTTCTTGTGGACACGGTGCATGATCGCGGCCAGGTTGGCACGCGTTATCCGCAGGTCGATGCCGCGCAGGGCGTCGTTGCCACCCAACTCCAGGACGAAGATGTCGACCTTGCGCCGCAGGAGCCAGTTGATCCGTCGCAGCCCCCCGCTGCTGGTTTCGCCGCTCAGCCCGGCGTTGACGACGCGAAAAGGCCATCGGAGTGAGTCGATTTTCTGCTGGATCAGCGCCGGGAAGGCGTGTTCGGGCCCAACGCCGTACCCGGCCGTCAGACTGTTTCCAAAGAACAGGATGGTTTCCGGCTGATTCTCCGGCGCCTGTGCGGCAGCATTGCCGACAGGGACGCCCAGAAGCGCCAATATGCACAGGGCTGCCAGCGTTTTTTTCATCGTCATACACTTTCCTTTCACCGGGAAATTCGTGCGCAACCCAATCAGCGGATTGCGTCTAAGGTGTTAAAGGGCGTTTGCCATGCGTGGGTTCCGAAGCAGGCGTACTCAAGATCCACATTTCAGGAAAGTAGGGAAAAATGGATTGATTCTCCAACATTTTTTGCCTACACTTGGCTTTACTTTGCGCGACGATTGTTGAAATGGAGGCGTTGTCCCGACAGATGCATATCATGGTTTTTGGCTCAGGCGCGAGCACGCAGGGCGTTTTGCGCGTACTCAAAGAGCATGGCGCAGCGGTGAGCGCCTATGTAACCGGCGACCACGGGCGCTACAGCCCGTCGCTTGAAGCCGAGACATTTTCTGCCGCAGACCATCCCGATCCGGGCCCGTTGCTCGAAGAAAAGGGCGTGGATATGGTGCTTCCCATGTCCATCGACTGGAACAGGGCGCCGTGGGTTGAACAGTTCCTGCAGCTCGGTATTCCGATTCTGGCGCCGGCGGGCGAGGGCATGCAGATTGAGCGCTCGCGGCATTTTGCCAAGGAGCTGTGCGAGGCGCATGGCATCGCGTTTCCACGGGCGTTTGTGGTCCAAAATCGCCGGGAAGCAGAGAATATCCTTTCGGAGAATCCCGGAGGGTATGTGATCAAAAATCCGCTTTGCTCGCCTTCGAGCGCCATTCATACCATCCTTTGTGAAACCGAAGAGGACACGCGCGCCTGCCTGCGGTCGGTGAATTACGAAGAAGGTGTTTTTCTGCAGGAGTACATGGGCCAGTCTGAAGCGGGACACATCGCCTTTGTCAGCGGCGGCGAGTTGTATCCTCTGGTGACAAATCAGGAGTACAAGCGCGCTTTCGACGGCAATATGGGCGTCGTCGCCGGTGCGCCGCTCGGTGGCATCGTCGAGCAGGATCCGGGTGACAAGTACGGACTCTCCGGGCAGCTGCTGCGGCCGCTGCTGCCCTGGTTTCGGCAGGTAGGGTTTCACGGCCCGGTGCAGGTGACCGCCATGGAGCGGGACGGGCGCTGGTATGTGCTCGAGTACAACGTGCGCATCGGTGTTACCTGCGGCCCGATCATCCTGCGCATGCTTCAGGATCCGCTCAGCGTTCTCGCCGATGTTGCCAGCGACCGGCCTGCGAACATTTCGTTCAACGAGTGCAATAAATTCGGTTGCTCCCTCACTCTGGCCGGCTACGGATACCCGTACCGGCAGGTTGCTGGGCCGCGATTTCCCGTTCACATCGAGGGGGAGCTGGACTGTGAAGTCTGGTGGAACGAAATAGCCGCCGGAGTCGGCGGACGTCTGTACACCAACGGCCAGCGTCTGGCCGACGTCGTCGCCATCGATGCGACTCTTGAGGGAGCGCGCAAAAAGGCTTATGCAAACATAGCGCGAATCAAGTGCAGCAACAGCTACTACCGCACCGATATCGGCCTGAGTCTCTGGCCGCCGCGGCAACCGCGGAAAGGTAATTTATGACAAACATTGGGCATGATGTCGGTACGTCTGGCCGTCCGGCATGGGTTGAAGTCGACCTGGGCCGGCTGAGCAGCAATTTTGCTATTTTCATGAAAGACAAGCCGAAGCCGCTCGGATTCATCAGTGTGGTGAAGGACGAGGCTTACGGCCATGGGATGCTTGCCGTGGCGCGCGAGGCGTTAGTTTCCGGCGCCACGGCCCTGGCGGTCGCCACCGTTGACGAGGCTGTCGTCCTGCGCGACCACAGCATCGAGGCCCCGATTCTCGTTTTCGGCGAACGCACGCCCGAGGAGATGCGCGTCTGCGCCGCCAAAGCGCTGACCTGTTTCGTCAATTCCGTCGCATCCGCCGGGGAGCTGAATCGGGTGGCCGCCGAAGCCGGCGCGCGCTGTGCTGTGCACGTGGAAATTGACACGGGCCTCAGTCGCTACGGGGTGCGCTGGACGGAGGCGTTGCCGGTTTTGGAGGCAGTCGCCGCGTGCGACCATCTGTTTTTGGAAGGCGTGATGAGCCATTTTGCCATGTCCGATGAGCTGGACAAGAGCTTCGCGCTGCTACAGATCGAGCGTTTCGGGGAAGTGCTCGCGCAAATGCAGGCTCAGGGCATTTCTGCCCGCTACCGGCATATCTGCAACACCGGTGGTTTTCTCGACCTTCCACAGGCGCATTTTGATCTCGTCCGAATCGGTATCCTGCCGCTCGGCGTGTATCCGTCGCAGGTGTGCCGCCGGATTCCCGGGCTGGCGCCGGTCATGTCCGTGAAAACACGCATCGCGGGAATGCGCGAGCTGCAGGCCGGAGATTATGTCGGGTACGGTCTGCGCTATCAGGCCGGGTCACGGCGTCAGGTAGCCGTGCTGCCAATCGGCTACGGCGACGGCTATCCCCGGGTGCGCAACGCCGGCGAGGTGCTGGTCGCAGGCCGCCGCGCGCCGATTATCGGAGGCAATGCCATGGATGCGACCATGATCGATATCACGGGTGTGCCGGGCGTTGGACTATGGGATGAAGTGGTGCTCATGGGCCGTCAGGGAGAAGAGGAAATCGATGTACACGAAATTGCCCGGCTGAAAGGCAGTGTCAGCTACGACGTGCTGACCGGCTGGCGGGCGCGTCTGCCGCGGGTGTATCGATGAAGCTGCTCTTCTCCGAATACAAGTCGGATTACCAGCACTATGTTTTCCCCTATGCGGTCTGGGCCATCCCCGAGCCGGGTGAGACTCCGGGGTCGATTTTCGCCCGGGGATTCCTGCCCTCCTCCAGCAACTTCGATCGCTTCTACCTGTGCCGCCACGTGCGGGTCGACCTGGGCAAGTTCACCCGCTCCTCTGAGAACCGGCGTATTCTGCGCAAATGCGAGGATATTTCCTTTCGCCTGACGCCGAGAAGCGATTTCGATTTCACTGAGGAATGGCGGCACTTCTGCAAGAACTATGCAGATATCAAGTTCGGCAAGGACATCATGACCCGGGAGCGTCTGGAACGACTGCTCTCTTCCCGGCTCGTGACCCACTTGCTGATTTTTACCGATACCCGCACCGGGAAGGATGTCGGCATCGTCACGCTGTATGTCGAGGAAGACAGACTGGCCTATTTTTACTACTCGTTCTACGATTTGAATTACTACGAGCGCAACCTGGGCATCTACATTATGACCACGGCGGTCGATTTTTTTGCCGGTCAAAACACGCGGCACATGTACCTGGGAACGTGCTACTCGCGCAATGCCCTGTACAAAACTCAGTTTGCCGGCGCAGAAGTTTTCAACGGCTTTCGCTGGTCCGATAATTTGCGCGAGTTGAAGTATCTCATCCAGCGTGACAGCGGCAACGTGACGCAGCATCTGGTGGAGAACGAAGACTATCGCGCCCGCTTCTACCAAGGCGAGTTGACGAACATACTCGAATACGATCAGTTCGTGCTGCCGCTCGAGTAGCTTTCTGAACCGAACATAAGTTTGTGCGAATGAAGCCTGGAAAATTTCTGCTGCCGTACCTATTCTTAGCGCTGCTTGTCTCACTCCCGCTGACTTCTGCGGCGCAAAGCGTCAGCGTCGACATCAATCACTGGCTGTATCGCTATCTGGACCGGATGGAGACGAAGGGGCTGTTCGTCCGGGAGGATTTGAACATTCGCCCGTTGACGCGTGCAGCCGTGGCAAAACTCCTGCTGGTCATTTCAGATGCCGAAGATCGCGGTGAGTTGACCCGGACGGAGGCTGGGCTTCTGAACCAGCTTCTCGGTGAATTTCACGTGGAAGTAGCAAAGTTGCGGCCGGACACGTCCTTTGTTCCCGGTTTCATTGAACGCAATCTCGTAAATGTGCAGACACCGGACCTGCAGGCACACTTCGACGGACTGCTGGGGCAGAGGTTTCGCCTGGAAACGAAGCAGCCGGTTGACCTCGGCATCCCCCAATCCACGACGTCCTACGGCATGCAGGCGCGGGTCCGGCTGAAACAGAGCATGGTCATCAACGTCGAGGCGCGCGCATTCTTTCTCAGCGACATCGACACGCTCGCCAATACGGCGTTCAATCCGTCGCTCGGGCTGCCGGTCACGAAAAAAGCGCTGGTGGGCGTTGCGACCACCGAC
>CAZTNL010000016.1:0-7580 GCA_964614885.1 uncultured Calditrichaceae bacterium
AGAGGGAAAAAGGAGCATAAATGTCTGCAACAAATAAGATCGCGTCGATCTGCGCCGCCACATTGATCGTCGCAAACGTCCTCGTCTCGCGGGCCGGCGAAACCGACGGACCGCTCATTCTCGATATGGAAGCCGCGGTGGAATTGGCGCTGCGGCACAATCCGGACTTAAAGACGGCGCTGGACAATGAAAACCAGGCGTTCGCGCAGATTCGGGAAGTTGCGGCCGGGGCCTTGCCGCACCTCTCTCTGAGCAGTAACTACACGCGGGCCGTGCGCAGACCGGTGTTCTTCTTCGAACTCGGCGGCCAGGTGCAAAAAATCGAGATTGGTTCAAACAATGCCTACGTTGGCAATCTGCATCTGGAACAAACGATCTTTCAGAACGGACAGCTCGGTGTGAGAAAGGCGCGCAGGATTGCCGACCTTTTCTCGAAATCAAGTCGGGAGGACACCCGTTTGACCCGAGACGAGGTCATTTTGAACGTGCGCAAAACCTACTACAGCGTGCTGCTGAGCCAGCGGATCGTTGCTGTATTTAAGGAAACATTTTCACAGACCGAGGCGCATTTCCAGGATGTGAAAAAGAAATACGAAGCGGGCGTTGCCGCGGAATTCGACCTGCTGCGCTCCGACGTAGACCGCTCCGAAGCGAAAGCAGGATTGCTGGAGGCGCAAAACCGGCTCGAAATGGCAAAGTCGGCGCTAAAAAACGCCATCGGCCTGCCGCTGGCAAGCAACGTTGACGTGCGTGGCGCGCTGGAATACAAACCACTTCCGGGAAAACAAATCGAAACGCAATCGCACACAGCTTTGAGTCTGCGTCCTGAAATGAAGCAGTTGAACCTGCAGCTTGAAATGGCGCGGCTCAACACGTCCATTCAGAGGGGCAGATATCTGCCGTCTCTTTCGCTTGTCGGCGATTACCAGTTCCAGGGGCAATCCTCCGATTTTCGATTCGGGGCGACTGAACGCAGCACCAGTCTGACCGCGGGGCTGAACCTGCGCTTCGATATTTTTGACGGGTTTGCCGCCCGAGCGCGCACCCAGCAGGCCCGGGCGCAGGCCAGCGCCATCGAACACCAGGCCGAAAGCGTCGGTCGACTCATCGAGATGGAAGTCGAACAGGCCAGCCTGCGCATGAAAGATGCGCAGGAAAGAATTGCGGCCCGCGGCAAGAGCGTCGAGCAGGCGAAAAAAGCGCACGACATCGCCGAGGTCAGATACGACAGCGGTATCGGCACGCAACTTGAGCTGTTCGATGCGCGTCTGGCTTTGAACCGCACACGGACCAACTACCTGCGGGCCATTTACGACTACAACATCGCCCTGTGCGACTGGCAAAAGGCGGTTGGAATTATCAAATAATCAGTCTGGAGAAGGGAATGAAAAAATTTACCACCATCGCTTTGGCTGCCTTGCTCCTGGTCTTAATCGGCTACAGGATCGTGACGCATGGTGAGGAGCCGGCAATCAAGGACATCGATGCCTATCAAGCGGAACTCGGCGTCCCGGTGGAAGTCGAACGCGTACTGCCAGCGGACCTGATGCTCAGCCGGCATTTTACCGGCACGATCGAAGGCGCCAGCCAGGCCGACGCCATCGCAAACACGACTCAGAGAATTGTCGCCATCCCGGTCAAAGTGGGCGACACCGTCCAACAGGGGCAGATGGTCGCGAAACTGGATTTCAACATCGCCAGCAACATGTCTCTACGCTACCGCCAAACCAAGGCAGGATTCGAGGACGCAAGACGCGATTACGAGAGGATGCAATCGCTGTATGCCGCCGGCGCTATCTCGCAGCAGGCACTGGACAAAACAAAGGTCGGCCTCGAAATCGCCAGGCGAAACTTCGAGGCAGCGACCAAACTGGTAAAAATTGAAGCGCCCATTTCCGGTGTGGTGACTCACATCTATCCGCAAATCGGAGAGACGATTCGCTCCGGCATGCCGGTTGTGCGCATTGCAACCCTGGACCCGGTGATGATCAAGATAGACATCAACGAAACAGAAATTACGGGCATCGAACGCGGCCAGAAGGCCAGCATCGAGGTTGCAGCTTACCCCGGGGAAGCGTTCCCGGGGGTGCTGGAAAACCTGTCAATTTCCGCGGACCCTCGGACGAGGACGTTCCAGGCCTGGGTCCGCACAAACAATCCGGAAGGCAAGCTAAAGCCCGGTATGTTTGCCAAAGTTGAAATTCTGGTCACCGCGAAAAAAAATGTGCTGACTGTCTCGAAGGATGCGCTCGTCCAGGAGGACGGCAAGGAGGCGATCTACGTCGTCTCTGCCGACTCGGTAGCGGAATTGCGGGAAATCAAGCCGGGGCAGGGCAGCGGCAACCGCGTGGAAGTCATCTCCGGTTTGCAGGAAAATGAACGCGTCGTGGTTTTGGGGCAAAACAAGCTGCGGCCGGGCAGAAAAGTCAACATCGTAAACTAAGGGCCTTTCATGTTCTTATCCAGTGTCTCCATCAAGCGTCCGGTCCTGATGACAATGGCCATCATGTCGTTTGTCGTGATCGGGCTTTATTCTTACTTTCAACTGGCAGTCGACCTCACGCCTGACGTCGATTTTCCGGTGGTGACCGTCACCACAGTTTATCCCGGCGCCGGCCCGAAAGAAATAGAAACACTCATCATCGAAAAGATCGAAGATGAGGTAAGTACCATCAGCGGGGTCAAGCATGTGCAGGCCGTGGCGCGTGAAGGCGTGGCCATCATTATCGTCGAATTCGAAGTCGGCACGGACGTAGACATCGTCGCCATTGAAGTCAAGGACAAGATCGATTTGATCCGGCGCAATCTTCCCGACGATGCCGAAGATCCGATCGTTTCCAAATTCGACATCAACGCGCAGCCGGTGCTGAACCTCGCGGTTTCGAGCCCGAGGCCACTCGCCGAGACTTACAAAATCACCGACGACGTCATCAAAGACCGGTTGGCGCGGGTACCGGGCGTCGCTTCCATCGACATCGTTGGTGGCAAACAGCGGGAAATTCTCATTTCCGTGCATCGCGACCGCCTGCGCGCCTACGGCCTTTCGATTCTGGATGTGGTCGGCAGCCTGTCAGCGGCCAGTATGAACATCCCAGGCGGCCACATCAAACAGGGCGCCCGGGAATACACCGTACGTCTCGACGGCGAGTTCGAAGACGTCTCCGAGATTGGCGCGATCGAACTCCTGAGTCGGGCCCATCCGGCGCCGATAAAACTGGGCGAAGTCGCGGAAGTGGTCGACACCTTCGAAGAGCAGAGGGATCTTGCCCGCTATGCGGGCAAGCCGGCTGTAGGTCTGTCCGTCGTAAAAAAAGGGGACGCCAACTCCGTGGAGGTCGCCCGCGGCGTTCGCAAAGAGATCGCCAGACTAGCCGGGGTTCTGCCAGAAGACATCGCCATCGATGTGGCCAGAGACCGTTCTGTCTTCATCGAGCGCTCGATTGACGACGTGATGAGCAATCTCATGCTCGGCATTTTGCTGACCGCGCTGGTCCTCTACCTCTTTCTGCACAACGTGCAGGGCACGATCATCGCCGCGGTGGCCATGCCAACTTCGATCATCGCGACTTTTACACTCATCCTGTTTGCGGGGTTCACACTGAATTTCATGTCGCTGATGGGCTTGGCGATCTCCGTTGGCATCCTGGTCGCCAATTCCATTGTGGTTCTGGAGAACATCATCCACCGCATGCAGTTAGGTGAGGATCCGGTGACAGCGGCAGATACAGGCACCGCCGAGATCGCACTGGCCGTTGTAGCCTCAACGATCACCAATATCGTCGTATTTACACCAATCGCTTTTATGAGCGGCATCGTCGGACAGTTCTTCCAGCAGTTCGGCCTGACCGTGGCATTTGCCACCACCTTTTCGCTCATCGTCTCCTTCACGCTTACGCCCATGCTGGCTGCCTGGCTGTTGAAACAGCAGGCAACAGGCGAACACAAAACCGGCATGCTCACCCGCTTCGGAGAAAAATGGGACCGGCTGTATGAAAGCCTCGCAGCCAGCTACAAGCGGTCACTGCACATCGCACTGCGCCACAAGGGCAGCGTCATGCTGCTGAATCTGGGCATTTTTATCGCCAGCCTGTTCCTCTTGCGGTTCGTCGGCAGCGAATTTTTCACGCCGTCGGATGAAGGGCAAATCGAGGTAACGGTGGAAATGCCGGCCGGAACGCGCATGGAACAGACGGACAAGACGCTGCAACTCGTGGAGCAAACGCTCCGGAAAATCCCTGAAGTCAGCGCGATTTACAGCGTGCTCGGAAAGATCGACGCGGGCGGCCTGGCGGCGAGCACGCAGGGCGTGGAGGTCGGCCAGGTGGCCATAGAACTCGTCGGCAAGAACCAGCGCGACAAAGCCACGCAGGAGGTCGCCAAAGAAATGCTGGCGAAACTATCCGCCATTCCGGCGGCTGATATCACGGTGAAACCGAGCAACCCCTTCGGCCGCGGGCAACCTGATCTGCAAATTGAGCTTGCGGGCGACGATATGACCGTGCTCAACGACCTGACTGAGCGTCTCACGGATATCGTGCGCCGCACCAAGGGTACTACCTCTGTGCAGTCGTCCTGGAAAACAGGCAAACCGGAAATCAAAATCAAGCCCGATCGCCGGATGATCGCCAGCCGCGGTCTGACCGTGGGGCAGCTTGCGGCAGCCGTGCGCACGAGTATCGAAGGCACCGTCGCTTCGGAATATCGGGTTGGCGGCGACGAGTACGATATCCGCGTGCGTTTTGCCGACGCGGACAAAAACGACATTGAGCAGGTGCGGGGTATTCTGGTGCGTTCCGCAACCGGGCAGGTTATGCCTCTGAGTGAGGTAGCAAAAATCGAGTTCGGCGAGGGGCCGACACAGATTTCGCGCAAGGATAAGAAGCGCCTGGTAACAGTCACGGCTAACCTCGCCGGGCGCAGCCTCGGCGAAGTTCAGGCCGACATCGAGGCAGAGATTGCGAAACTGAATGTGCCGCCGGGCTACAGCATTTTCTTCGGCGGGCAGTCGGAGCGTCAGGCGGAGTCGTTCGCCAACATCCTGCAGGCCCTGGCCCTGGCTATTATTCTGACCTATATGGCGCTGGCCGCCATCCTCGAATCCTACATCCACCCGGTCACGATCATGATGACACTGCCGCTGGGATTGGTCGGTGTTATCCTCTCCCTGCTGCTCACCGGCGCCACGCTCAGCATTTTCAGCATGATGGCCATGGTGATGCTGGTCGGCATCGTGGTCAACAACGGCATCCTGCTGCTGGATTATGTTCATGTCCTGCGGGAGAAAGGGATGGAGATCATCGACGCAATTCTCACCGCATGCTCCGAACGGCTGCGGCCGATCATCATGATGAATCTGGCCGTAGCTTTGGGAATGCTGCCGCTGGCCCTGGGTCTGGGCGAAGGTTCGGAAACGCGAGCACCGATGGCGATCGTCTCGATCGGTGGCATTATCACCTCGACGGTCTTTACCGTCTTCCTGATACCTGTGATCTACTTGAGTTTTGAAAAGCTCAGGGAAAAGCTGTCGAGTCTGCGGGAAAGGACGTAGCTGTCGGGGCCAGGAGAAAGGCCCTGGTCAAGGTCGTGTTCCGGCTGGGGGAGGCGTGTAAGAGATGTTCTCCGGCCAGCCGGTGACGACCTCGCGATTAGGCAAAAACATCGATGGCGCGCGGCTCGGCCTTGCCGCCGTGAAGCTGTCCACGGCTGTCGAAGACCTGGGCCTTGGCGTCGGCGGCTCTGTCGCCAACCCCTTCACTATCGGACGCGTAGCTCAAGCGACCCAGTGAAGCGCCGGCACGCTGTGCGACCGCCTCACTCTTACCCAAATCATCCGAGTCGTGATCGTTGACGCCCTTCGGTTCCTGGTTTTCGTCATGAACAGCACGGTTCTGGTTCAATTGTGCCTCGACCGGTACCTGAAAATTCTGGGCTGAAACTCCTGAGACGTGCATAATACACCTGACCTTTCTTGCTAGTCCCTGTAAAATAGCGACATTCTCATGCCACCTATTGTCTTACTTATCGGCTGACTGGGAAAAGGCTTGTGTTTTTTTTGTAACAGCGGTTCACTATTGAGAGCAAAACCGGAAGGACCGAGCAGATGATATCCGAGATCACAGGAGCGATCGCCGATAGACTGCTGTTGCGTCTGCTGCGCAACAGGTCAAAACCGGCAGGCCTGGCAATAACGGTAATCGTTGGCGGGTTGCTGGCGGTCGCCATCATTCTGGCATGAAACCGGAACCTCGCCGGCGCAGTTGTGCCGCTGGCGGCGGCAATTGGCGTGGCCTGCCTGCGATGGCGGCCGGTGGCAAAAAAATCAGATACTGAAGCTGGCGATCAATAATAACGGCGGCTTCCGCCCTGCTGATCTCCGGAATCCTCGTGCAGCTTATCGGAAAGGTTGTCCTTCCATTTCTTCAGGTTCTTTTTCCACTCTCGCAGTCCTTCCTCCCAACGGTTTTTGTCTTCCGGACGGACCTTGAAATACGACTGGTTCTGTTTTCTGTCCAGCCGCGCCCGCAGCGTTCTCGTGCGGCGCCGGCGTTGAATCTCGATTTCGATGCGTTGCTCCGGCTCCTTTTCGCTCAGGACGCTTAGCAGTGCCTCGGTGTCCGGCACAATGTCGCCGTCGATTCTCAGAATTACATCACCCGAGCGCAGGCCCGCAGCAGACGCCGGACTGTCCTGCGCGACGGAAAGTACCAGAACGCCGCCATTTTCTTCAACATGAAAATACTGCCCGAGGTCGGAGTTCAAGTCGGCAGGTTGAATGCCGAGCCAGACGTTGCCGTCCGACGGGCTCCCGTACGGCGGCTGCGGATGGCGTGGCGAATCCGGCTCATCCGCGAATGAGTCGGGCCGCTCACCGACGCGAACGGTCAACCGTTCTCTTTCACCGTCGCGCACAACCTCCAGACGCAGCCGGTTCCCCGGCCGCGAGGCCAAAACCCGGCGAGTCAGGCCATCGGTATCCCGTATGGACTTGCCATCGACTCGGATGATGACGTCTTCGCGGCGCAATCCGGCAACGTCCGCAGGTCCGTTATCCACAACGTCCGTCACAAGGGCGCCATGACGTGAGGGCAGGTCCAGATAACGCTGCATTTCCCGGTCGAGATTTTGAACGTAGATGCCAATCCAACCTTCGGCGTGAATCCCGGGACCCGGGTCTTCCGATTTTGGACCGGGGTAGCCGCAGCCAAACAGCACGACAGCCGGCAAGACGAGGCAAGCCAACCGCATGGACTTTCGATTCATGATAGTGACTCCTGTTTGTTGTTGAACGACGGTCAGATCGGGTGCAATGCAAAATCCAAATAGTTTGACGCCTGTAAGCCGTGTAGAGTTGCAATATTTACGTCTGCAAGCAACCGAAAGCCATCGCGCAAGCTCCTCGGGAGCGCACAGGCTACTGTTTTAAATGATATTATGCCTGCGCCTACCCTGGGCCCACAATATTCTCATTCGTCGCTCCTGCAAGACAACTCCCTGTCTTGCAGCCCCCCTTAACCGGAAATATCCATTTGCCAAGCTAAGTTTATTTAACAATTTATCAGGAACCTGCGCAATGCCGGCAC
>CAZTNL010000016.1:7680-14130 GCA_964614885.1 uncultured Calditrichaceae bacterium
TTTGCCAAGCTAAGTTTATTTAACAATTTATCAGGAACCTGCGCAATGCCGGCACGTATGTGATATACATTTGCGGAGGCACTCTTCCCTGTTTGTCCAAAACGCAGTTGGTTCCACACGCCCCGCCTGGCAATTCGGACGGAATTTTTTCCGGAAGTAGGCTTGTTCCCCTTAACACGGACGATCGAAGCCAACGTGAGCAGCGAGGCTGTACGGTCGCCGGGGGGGGAAGCGCCGCGGCCTGACGAACGATGAATCCTGCACACCAGCGAGCCATGGAGGCCGCAGCGATCTTTTTTGTGATCATCCTATGACCCCAACAACGCAAGGCAACTCGTTCCGGCGGCAGGCAGGGCTGCCGCACCCAGGACCCCACAGGGGCGCGGCCGCCCGGTTCATCTTCGGGCTTGTCCTCGTCTTCGCTGTTGCGGCGCAGGCATTTACCGACGACGCTCTGCAAAAAGCGCAAGACCAGTTCCGCGCCGGACGGTACGAAGAAGCGGTCGCGCTTTACGAAAAAGCCGCGCGCCAGAGTGCCCTCTGGACGCAGGCAAAAACCGGCCTCGTTCGCGTCCTTCTGGAATCCGGGCAGTACGAACGCGCTGAAAAGGTGTGCGCTGAGCTGCTGGCGAAACTCCCTGAAAAAACCCAGGTGCTCACGCTGAGGGCTAAAATCTTCGAACGCACGGGCCGCTACGCCCAGGCTCGGGCCGACTTCAAGGCGGCAGTCCAGCGCGCACCTGAACTTCTCGAGGCCCGTCTCGGCCTTGGCAAAATGCAGTGGGAGTGGGGCGAGAAGGACGCAGCGCGGCGAACCCTCGGCTATTTTATTTCCTATTACAGGAACCATCAAAACCTCACCGCCGCAGACCTTACCCTGACGGCGCAGGCTTGCGTCTATCTCGGCCGGTTCAAGGATGCAAACACCCTGTTTCAGGATGCGAACCGAGCCGATCCGACCTATTGGCGGGCACTCGTCCAGTGGGGCGAATTGATGCTGTCAAAATACAACGTGCCGGCCGCCAGAGGCCTTTTTGCAGACGCGCTTAAAATAAATCAGAATTCGGCCGCGGCCATAGTCGGGCTTGCCCAGGCCTCCGGAAGCGGACGTATCGACCCTGCGGCGATCGACAAACTCCTGCAGCGGCAACCGACCTACGTGCCGGCCTACGACTATCGGGCCGGAATAGACATCGCACGCCAAAGCTACAAACAAGCTGTGACCAAGCTCGACAAGGCCCTGAAAGCGAATCCTAACTCACTGACAACACGAACGCTGCGGGCGATCGCCTTCTACTTCCAGGACGATCAGGCAAATCTCCAGAAAGAAAAAAAACGCGTTCTGAAAACGAATCCGAGTTACGGCCGGTTTTACCACGAACTGGCCGAAGCGCTCGCGAGGCGCTATCTCTTCAGGGAATCGGTCCATTATTATGAGAAGGCGCTGACGCTGGATCCTGAACTGTGGGCCGCTCGCGCCGGCCTGGGCACCAGCCTGAGCAGACTCGGGCAGGAAGGCGAAGCGAAGCAGCAGCTTGAACAGGCCTTCACCAACGACTCCTACAACAAGCACGTCGCCAACCTGCTGACACTCTTCGATGAGCTGCCGCAGTACAAAGTGCACGAAACCAGATACCTGACGCTCAAGTTGCACGCCGACGACGACCCGGTGCTGGCGCCCTACGCCACGGCCCTGGCCGACGAAAGCTTTGCCAGTCTGCTGAAGCTGTACCCGATTTCGACCGAACAGAAGGTGATCGTCGAAATCTTCCCCTCCCACGACGATTTTGCCGTGCGCTGCTTCGGTCTGCCAGGCGCCCAGGCCTTCCTGGGTATCTGCTTCGGCAACGTCGTCGCTATGGATTCTCCGAGAGCACGCTCAAAAGGGGATTTTGTTTGGGGAGAAACACTCTGGCACGAACTGGTGCACGTCACCCACCTGCGCCTGACGGGTAACCGCATCCCGCGTTGGCTCGCCGAAGGCATTGCAGTCTTCGAAACCACGCAGGCGCGGTCGTACTGGGCAATGCGTCTGGAATGGCCGTTTATCATGGCCTTGAAGCACAAGCGCGCGCTGCCGCTCAAAGATCTCGATTCCGGATTCAGCCGGCCGGGCAACCCCGGCGAGGTCAGCCTGTCCTACTTTCAGGCATCCCTGATGATCGAGTTTATCGTCAACAAATTCGGTCGCGAAAGCCTTCTGGCGATGTTCCCGAAATTCAAGGCCGGCCTGAAAACCCCGGACGTCGTCGCCAAGGTCTTCGACGAAGATATCGATGCCTTCGATGCGCGCTTCCGAAAGTACGTAGCACAAAAGTATCGCCTCGATGCCGTCGACTATGCCTACGAGCGCCGTGACGTTAGCGACGACCCGCTTCTGTTGGCAGCCCTCATCAAGAAAAAACCGAACAATCCCTTCGTGAACTATCGCTACGGCATGTATTACAAAGATGCCGGAGAAACGGAAAAGGCATTATTTTTCCTCAACAAGGCAAAGTCACTTTTTCCTGAATTCGTCGACAAGCACAACCCGTACGCAGCGCTTGCTGAGATCTATGCGGCAAAAGGGGACACGGCAAAAGCCGTCGAAGAACTGAGAGCACTTACCTCTCTAAACGGCAAGGACACCGCGACCCTGCAACGGCTGGCGGACTGGAGCATGCAACTGCACAACTACGATGCGGCCATCGAAGCTCTGACCAAAATGCTCTACATCAGCCCTTTTCTTTCGGACGTCCACCGCCAACTTGCGCTGGCATGCCTGGCCGCCGGGCGGACCGACGCGGCCATCAGCGAACTGCAGGTCAACCTGCTGACCAGGCCGCAGGATTTGGCCGGCGCGCACTGTGATCTCGCGGACGCCTATCTGCAGGCGGGTCGAAAAGCAGAGGCCAAGCAAAGTGCGTTGTCGGCGCTGGAGATCGCCCCGGACTATGAGCGGGCCCAGCAAATCCTGCTCGCAACTATCGAATAATCCTAACGCGGCTTACGTTCACCGAGGTTCGGTTGAAATCATGCACCTCTTTGCTGGAAAATCGGTCATTCTCATGCTGGTTGCGCAGGCAACTCTTCTGTCAAACGCCATGCGGCCGGCGCAGGCCCAGGAGAACCCCGGCGACGAGTTCAGCTTCGTGAGGATTCGCTGGACGGACAACGGCATCCGCTACGGCTACGGCTTCACTACCAATGTCGCGCTCTGGGCCCACGACTACCCACAAGCCGAACAAAATCTATATGTTGCGTTGAAGGCCGCGACAAATATTAAAGTTTCAACAGAATACAAAGTTCTCACTTTCGCCGACGAAGAAATTTTTAGATACCCGTTCATCTACGCTTGCGAAATCGGGTACCTGACATTGTCTGAGGCTGAGGTTGGCAACCTGCGTGAATACCTGCTGCGTGGCGGCGTGCTCATGGTTGACGACTTTCGCTGGCGCCTTGAGATGCGTAACTGGCTGCGCGAAATCCGGAAGGTGCTTCCGGGCGCCCGCCTGAAAAGATTGCCGGATGAGCATCCGATTTTTCACTGTTTTTTTGACCTGTCGGGGATCCGAAAGCCAACCCCTTTCCTGGGAGGGATGCCCCCGGAATATTATGGTATCTTTGATGAGCATGGACGTTTGCTCGTAATTGTGAACTACAACAACGATATAGGAGACGGCTGGGAGTGGCCCGAAGAAACGCCGACTTTCTCGACAGAGGCATTCAAGCTGGGCATCAATTATCTGATCTACTCCCTGAGCCACTAGCAGAAGAGCATGAAACGGTTGCCCGCACTCTTTCTTCTGATATCCCTTGCCGCGATATACAGTCCGGACTCGGCGCTTTGCCAGCACAACCCCAGCGACGAGTTTGCTTTCGTCCGGGTGCACTACAAGTCGGGAGGTGTCAACTTTCGCATGCGCAACTATTTCGGCCCGCGCTGGGAGAGCTGGACGGTCGACTATCCCGCCGCGGACGAAAACTTCATGCGCGGCCTGCGCAAGTGGACAAATATCGATGTGGCCGACAAGCCTGTCTCGGTGTCGCTGCTGGATACGAAGTTTTACCGTTATGCCTTCGCCTACATGGTAGAGGTCGGATTCTTGGAATTGTCGCAGGTCGAAGCGGACACCCTCGGCGAGTGGTTGCTTCGCGGTGGCTTCCTCATGGTCGACGACTTCCACGGCCCGTTCGAGTGGCAGAACTTCGTCGACCAGATGCACAAGGTGTTTCCGGAGCGGCACATTACCGATATTCCACTCGACCACCCGCTATTTCATTGTTTTTACGATTTCGACAAGCTGGTGCAAATCCCGGGTCTGGGCGCCTGGCTAAACGGCAGGACCTACGAAAAGGGGGGTATCAACCAGCGCTGCATGGGCATGTTCGATGACTCCGGCCGCCTGATGGTGCTGGTGATTCGCAACATGGACATGGGAGATGCCTGGGAGCACACCTACGACCCGCGCTATCCGTCCGAATACTCCGCCGAGTCCTACAAGCTCGGCATCAACTTTGTAATCTACGCACTGACTCACTAATACCTGGAGTTGAGATGTACGAAAATATCGGCAGCTACGAAAAACCTGAAGATATCGTCCATATCGAGAAACTTAGAGACGGCGGAAAGCGAATCCGCGAAGAACTCAGCAAGGTCATCATCGGCCAGGACAAGGTCATCGAGCAAGTGCTGCTGGCGCTTTTTACCGGCGGCCACTGCCTGATTACCGGGGTGCCGGGTCTGGCGAAGACGCTTCTGATTCGAACGATCGCACAGATTCTGGATCTTTCGTTCAAACGCATTCAGTTCACGCCGGACCTTATGCCGTCTGATATCGTCGGCACCGACGTGATCGAAGAAGAGCGGATGACCGGCAGGCGCAGCCTGCAATTCGTCAAGGGACCGGTGTTCGCCAATATCATCCTTGCCGACGAGATCAACCGGACGCCGCCCAAAACGCAGGCGGCGCTGCTCGAAGCGATGCAGGAACACTGCGTCACCGCCGGCGGCAACACGTACGTGCTGGAAGAGCCTTTTTTCGTGCTGGCAACGCAGAATCCGATCGAGCTGGAGGGCACCTACCCCTTGCCGGAAGCGCAATTGGACCGCTTTATGTTGAACATTGTTGTCGATTATCTAAACGAGGATGATGAAGTGAAGGTGGTCACTTCTACAACATCAGACTACGAACCGCAACTGCAAACAACCGTGACCGGCGCCGAGGTGCTGGACTTCCAGAAAGTCGTCCGCAAAGTGCCTGTGGCTGAACAGGTGGCGCAATACGCGGTGCGTCTCGCCGCCAGCAGTCGCCCGGGAGGACGCACGGCGCCCGAGTTCGTCAAGAACTGGGTCAGTTGGGGCGCCGGGCTGCGCGCTTCACAAAACCTGATTCTCGGCGCCAAAGCGCGCGCGCTGATGGAAGGCCGCTACAATGTTGCCGTCGACGACATCAGGGCTCTGGCGTTGCCCGTGCTGCGCCACCGCATCGTCACCAACTTTTATGCCGAGTCCGAAAAAGTGACTTCGGCGGATATTATTGGCAGGCTGCTGGAAGTTGTCCCCGAACCCAAGTCCGGATTGTAGGCCGGCTGACTACCGGCCCGGCACAGAGAGGACAGTGACGAAAGCACATGGCAAATAACATCCGATTTCTCGACCCGACGATATTGTCGAAGATCTCCAACATGGAGCTGCGCGCCCGTACCGTGGTGGAAGGCTTCATCTACGGCCTGCACCGCAGCCCGTACCGGGGATTCAGCGTCGAATTTGCCGAATATCGCGAGTACGCGCCCGGCGATGACACGCGCTTCATCGACTGGAAGGTCTACGCCCGCTCGGACCGTTATTATCTGAAGGAATTCGAGGAGGAGACCAATCTCAACTGCCACATTCTGCTCGACACCAGCGCTTCGATGAAGTACGCCGGCGCCGGTTTGTCCAAGCTGGAATATGGCTCCTACCTCGCCGCCTGCCTGGGCTACTTGATTTTTCAACAGCGGGACGGTGTCGGCCTGATGACCTTCGATAACGCCGTGCGCCAGTTTATTCCGGCCCGCAACCGGCGAGGACATTTGCTGACGATCCTGCGGCACCTGGAGAATATCCAGCCCGCCGAGGAAACCGAGCTCGCGTTGCCGCTGCACCAGATCGCCGAGTCGATCAACAAGAAGGGCTTGATCATTCTGATTTCAGACCTGCTCGATGATCCGGAATCCGTGCTCGCCGGATTGCAGCACATCCGCTTCAAGGGGCACGACCTGATCGTCTTCAACGTCATGGACGACTCCGAGTTGAACTTTCCCTTTCAAAACGCGACGAAGTTCATCGACATGGAGAGCCCGACCGAATACATGGCCATCCCATCGATGGTGCGGGAGAAGTACATGGAACGACTCGAAGCGCACATCGACGCCTTCAAGAAAGGGTGCGGCCAACTGCACGCGGACTACCATGTGCTGAACACCTCG
>CAZTNL010000017.1:0-4298 GCA_964614885.1 uncultured Calditrichaceae bacterium
GGCCTCTGAGATCGGTTCGGCTATCATGCAGAAGGGCGGAAACGCCATCGATGCCGCCGTGGCAACCGGCTTTGCGCTGGCGGTTGTCGATATCAAGGCCGGAAACATCGGCGGCGGCGGGTTCATGCTCCTGCGCCTGAAAGACGGCCGAACCGCCGCGATCGATTACCGCGAAACCGCGCCGGCAGCCGCGACCCGGGATATGTATCTCGACGTCGATGGGAAGCTGGCCAAGGGGCGCAATCACAATGGCTACCTGGCGGTCGGGGTGCCGGGAACCGTCGCCGGCTTGGCTCTGGCCCTGGAACAATACGGGACGATGTCGCTGTCCGAAGTCTTGCAGCCTGCCATCGAACTGGCGGAGAACGGCTTCCCGATTTCATATTCGTACACGCGCCATTTCACCCACCTCAAAAAGCGGTTTCAGCAGTACCCTTCGACCATGAAAGCGTTCTACAAGCCGGACGGCAGCATCTACCAGCCGGGCGACGTTCTGGTGCAGAAGGATTTGGCTGAAACCCTGAAGCGCATCGCGCGCAGCGGCAGGGACGGATTTTACCAGGGGAAGACGGCCGAGCTGCTCGCCAGGCAAATGCAGCGCAACGGCGGCCTGATTACGAAAGCAGACCTGGCCGGCTACCGCGCGATTGTCCGGCAGCCGATTGTCTCGACCTATCGCGGCTACACTATATACTCGATGCCGCCACCGAGCTCGGGCGGCATTACGCTGGCGATCATGCTGAACATTCTCGAAGGCTACGACCTTGCAAAACCGGGACACAATTCGTCGGCCTACATCCACCTGGTGACGGAAGCCATGCGTCGCGCCTACGCCGACCGGGCCAGGTACCTCGGCGATCCGGATTTCAACCCGGACATGCCGGTTTCCAGGTTGATTTCGAAAGCACATGCCGCCGAACTGCGGCAGACGATCGAACTCGAGCACGCTTCGGTCAGTTCTCCGGCCCGGTTTGATTTTGAAATGTCCTCTAAGCAGACGACACACTACGATGTCGTGGATGCCGAAGGCAACGCCGTCTCCAACACCTACACACTCGAATACTTTTACGGTTCCGGTATCGTCGTCGACGGCGCGGGATTCTTGTTGAATAACGAGATGGGCGATTTCAACCCGTGGCCCGGACACACCGACTCGCTCGGCCTCATCGGTACGGACCCGAATCTCGTGCAGCCGGGCAAACGCATGCTGTCTTCGATGACACCGACCATCGTAGCAAAAGGCGACAGCACGTTCATGGCCATCGGCAGTCCCGGCGGCAGAACGATCATCGGCACGGTTCTGCAGTGCATTTTGAACGTCGTCGACAACGACATGAACATGTTCGAGGCGGTGGACGCGCCGCGTTTTTATCATCAGTGGCTGCCCGACTATATCAAGATCGAAAAGTGGGGCACGACCGAAGACACGGTCTCCAGGCTGAAGCAAATGGGGCACCGCTATGTGTGGAGCCGTACGCAGGGCAGGGCGATGGGCATTCTAATCGACCCGGCCACCGGCTATCGTGCCGGCGCCGCCGATCCGCGCAGCGAGAACGGCGCGGCGGTCGGCTATTGAATGAAAATTCGCAGGGAGATAACTCAGCAGGGATTGCAAAACAGGGTTCAGCCGTAAGGAGGTGACTTTTGGCGTAGATTAATTGTTACTCATTTCTATTTACTCACCCAAGAGGAGGGACTACCCATGAAACTCAAAGTTACGTCGTTGTGTATTCTGATTCTATCCCTGGTGGCCTTTCAAGTACATGCTCAGAATTCGGTGACGATCACCGGCGCCATCACAGACGCACGTAATGGTGATGCACTTCCCGGTGCCAACGTCTCCGTTCAAGGCACACTGATCGGAGCTGCCGCCCAATCCAACGGCAGCTACAAGATGAACATTCCGCCCGGCAAGTATACACTACTAGTTCAGTATATCGGCTACAAAACCATCAAAGAAGATATCACCGTAACGGTTGGACAGCCGATGACGAAGAACTTTTCCATGTCGGAGGACGTTCTGGAAATGTCTGAAGTCGTTGCTGTCGGCAGCCGCTACAGTGGCCGGACGGTCATCGAGTCAGCGGTGCCGGTTGACGTTCTGAGCGCCAGAGAGATTCACGCGACGGCCCAGACGCAAACCACTCAGGTGCTGCAACAGCTCGTGCCCTCGTACAACGCGCCGCAGCCTTCCATTACCGACGGCTCAGATCACATGCGACCGGCAACCCTTCGCGGTTTGGGGCCGGACCAGGTGCTGATTCTCATCAATGGCAAGCGCCGCCATACCAGCGCGCTGGTGCACGTGAACGGTTCCATCGGCCGCGGCTCGACCGGTGTCGATCTCAACGCGATTCCGGCCAACTCCATCGCGAAAATTGAAGTCCTGCGTGATGGCGCTGCCGCACAGTACGGTTCCGATGCCATCGCAGGCGTTATCAACATCATTCTAAAAGATGACCTTGGCCTGGATGCAACCACCTCCTTCTCGGAAAATGTCGGTTCCGTGACTCGCGGCTACCGCGAAGACGAGGGAAACTTTATCGACAATTCCGACGCCGGAAACTATAGCTGGGATGGCGATGGTATCGGCGGCCCGCGCGATGTCAACTACTCGGATGGTCAAACGCTCGATGCGCATTTAGGTTATGGCATGAAAATCGCCCAGGACGGACGGCTTTATCTGTCCGGTGACATTCGCAATCGCGAGCGCGCGGTCCGCGCCGGGCTCGACCCGCGCCAGCAGTATTTTGACGGCGACCCGCGCGAAGCAACCTTCAACCGCCTGAACCATGTCTATGGCCAGGGCAACGGCGTCGACTACAGCGCTTTTCTCAACGGCTTTATTCCGGTCGGAGACAAGGGCGGAAAGTTCTACGCCTTCGGCGGCTACAACAATCGCAAGGGCAGCACCGGCTGTTTTTACCGGCGCGCCAATGACAACCGCACCGTGCGCAGCCTGCATCCGGACGGCTTCCTGCCGACGCTGGACAACCGCCTGATCGATTTTTCCCTCGCAACTGGCCTCAAAGGCAGTGTTGGCAAGTGGAATTACGATGTAAGCGAATCGTTTGGCTCCAACTCCTTCAATTTCATCGTCGACAATACCAACAACGCATCCGAAGGCACCGCCAGCGCAACGCATTTCGACGCCGGCACCCTTAAGTTCAGACAGGCCACCACCAATTTCGACCTCCTGCGTAGCGCTGATATCGGTACTGCTGCGCCGCTCAACATCGCAGTTGGCGCCGAGTTCCGCTGGGAGAATTACAAGATCGATCCCGGCGAGCCGGATTCGTATCTGAACGGTAATGTACCGGTCCTCGATGGCCCGAAGGCCGGAGCGGCGGCCCCGGTGGGCGCTTCCTGCTTCCCCGGTTTTTCGCCGCGAAATGCAAAGGACGAAAAACGCACCAATTTTGCCCTCTATGCCGACCTGGAAAACAACGTCACCGATAGGTTCCTGCTTGGTCTTGCCGGTAGATTTGAAAATTATAGCGATTTCGGCTCGACCTTAATCGGAAAAGCGGATGCGCGCTTCGAAGTTGTCGACGGCTTTGCGCTGCGCGGAGCGATTAGCAGCGGTTTTCGCGCGCCGTCTTTGGCTCAGGCCAACTATTCGGCCATCGCCACCAACTTTATCGATGGTGTGCCGTTTGAGGTTGGCACGTTTCCTGTTGATGATCCGGTGGCACGCGCGCTCGGCGCTAAAGATCTTGACGCCGAAAAGTCGGTCAATTTCAGCGGGGGCATCACCGTCTCTCAGGACAACTTTTCGCTGACTGCCGATGCCTATCAGATCAACATCACCGACCGGATCGTTTTCACCGAAAACTTCACCGGCAGCGGCATCGCGACGTTTCTGCAGAGTCAGGGCATCGATGCCAACGGCGGACGTTACTTTACCAACGCCGTCGATACGCATACTAAGGGTCTCGACATTATCGCCCGCTACGGTAAGGTTTTCACATCGGGAACGTTTCGCTTCACGGCAGCGCTCAGCTTCAACAAGACCGACATCACCAACAAAGATGCGATCAAGACTCCGGATGTTCTGAAAAATTTCACCACGAGGCCGCTCTTTGGCAGAACGGAGCAAGGCCGTTTCGAACATGGTCAGCCGCGGCAGAAATTCAATTTTACGGCCAACTACGATATGAGCCGCTGGAATTTCATGGCGCGGACCATTTTCTACGGCGAAGTGACCAGCTTTAACTCCGGCACCCCGGATCCGGCAACCGGCATCAACCTGCGCGACCAGACGTTCGGCTCGAAGTGGCTGACCGACACGGAAGTCA
>CAZTNL010000017.1:4398-14070 GCA_964614885.1 uncultured Calditrichaceae bacterium
ATCAACCTGCGCGACCAGACGTTCGGCTCGAAGTGGCTGACCGACACGGAAGTCAGCTACAAACTGACCGGCCGTGTGGCGTTAGCCGTTGGGGCCAACAACCTGTTCGACGTTTACCCTGACAAGAACCTGAAACGAAACAGTTTCAACGGAATTTTCCCGTACAACGGACTGTCACCGTTCGGGTTTTTCGGTCGTAGCATCTACAGCAGGGTCAATTTCACGATGTAACGATTGGCCCGACTGTCTGCATGAGATTCGGCGGTGGGCGATTGCCCACCGCCGTTTTTTTTACAATGCTTAAACGGCGGCTCCGGGGCCACGTTGGGAACTAGGCGGGAGTTACGGTGACGACAACCCTTTTGAACACCGGCGTTTTCGATTGTGGGTCGCTTTCCGCCGGCACGATTGCGTTGGCTTCCGGGTAGTACATCGCCAGGTTTCCGGGACGGATGGGCGCTTCCACCAGCTCTGCCTTCATCTTTCCGATCTTGCTTTCCACGTTTACCCACGCGCCCTCGCTGAGCGAGAGCCGGCGAATATCCTCAGCACTCATCAGCACCACCATCCGGTGCGCTACGCCGCGGTAGAGGTCTTCTTCTTCGTAAACGATGGTATTGAATTGTCCTTCAGAGCGAAGCGTCATCAGATTGAACCTTCCTTCGTCGGGCCGGGTATCCGGCGGCTGCAGCACGGCGAGGTTCGCCTTGCCGTTTTGGGTATTGAATTCCGGAGTGTGCCGGATCCGGCCGGGAATGGTAAACTCCAGGCCGCTGTCCAGCTCGGAGAGCGGCTCGAGGCCGGGCACCACCCGCGCAATGTATCGCCGTACTTCGTGGTGATCGCTCAGAGAGGTCCACGGAATGGGTTTCTCCGCCAGCAGATTTGCCGCGACCTGCGAAATGATTTCGCTTTCAGACGGCAGCCCGCTGTCCGGCGCTTCCCGGCCGCCGCGCGACAGCCGGACGTAGTTGAACATGCTTTCCTGTGACGTGCTCTCTTTCTCTTCGTCCCGCACGCGCACGGGTAAGATCAGGGTTTCCCGGCCATGGCCGAAAAGATGGCCAAGGTTCATGGTAGTGCTCATGAACGCGGTGAAGCCGATCTTACTCAGCGACTCCGCCGCCCAGTTCAGGTCTGGATTGGCGGCGTACAGATTGCCACCGACGAGCATGGCAAAATCTATGTCACCGGCGTGCGCGGCGTGCATACAGGCCAGCGTATCTTTACCGGGCGCAGCCGGCACTTCGATTTGCAGCTCTTCGAGCAGGGCCTCAGCCATCGCCGGCTTCAGCTTGGGCACTACGCCGACCGTGCCGACGCCCTGCACATTGCTGTGACCGCGAATCGGCAGCAGCCCCGCTCCGGCTTTCCCCACCATGCCGCGCAGCAGCGCCAGGTTGGCGATTCCGCGTACGCTGTCCACCCCGTGCCGCTGGTGGGTGATCCCCATCGCCCAGGCGAAGATCGTGTGCTGCGAGCCGGCAAGCGCGCTGCAAAATTGCCCCAGCTCCTGTTCCGAAATGCCGGCCTGCTGCAGGAGCGCTTCCAGATCCGTCGCTTCCAGGTCGCTGCCGAACGCCTCCAAATCATTGCAGGCCGTCTCGAGGAATTCTGAATCCACCTGATTGTCACGCCAGAGCCGCGCCGCCGCCGCTTTCAGAAGCGCCAGGTCGCCGCCGCAGTGAGGCTGCAGGTACTGGCTGGCAATCTCCGATCCGAAGAGCAGTGAAGATGGCAGGCTGGGCACGCTGAAATGTTGCAGTCCCACTTCCTTCAGCGGATTGATGACGACGACTTTGCCACCGCGGCGGCGCAATTCCACCAGCAGAGTCATCAATCGGGGATGGTTGCTGGCCGGGTTCGCGCCGATGAGCACGACCAGGTCCGCCTGCTTCACATCGTCCAGGGTCACGGTGCTGGTGCCACCGCCAAGACTTTGCGCCAGACCGACGCCGGAAGCCTGATGGCAGTAGTAGGAGCAATTGTTTATGTTATTGGTGCCCCATTGTCGCGCCATCAGCTGGATGAGAAACGCCGCTTCCATCGACGAGCGGCCGGAAGTGTAGAAAAAACTTCGCTCCGGGCTGGCCGCGCGCCACCGGGCCAGCAATTTTTCGTGAGCCGCATCCCATGCGAGCGGCTGAAAGTGGGTGTCCCCGTCGCCCAGATAGAGCGGGTGAATCAGACGGCCGAGCCCTTCAAGTTCGCGACCGCTGAGTTTTTTCAAATCCGCGAGCGAATTCTCTTCGAAAAATGAGTCCGGAATCCCGGGCTGCATGTCCTGTGCCTGCGCCTGCATGGATTTTTTGCACACCTGAAAGGTGTCACCGCTTTCGTTGACCATGCCGCCTTTCAGGCCGCCCATGCCGACGGCGCAGGTCTTGCAGGTGTCCGCCGAACTCAGGGCCTTGTACAGTTTACCGACGCCGCCCGCCTTTTGCGCCATTTTCATTGAATAGCGAATGGCGGCCCAGCCGCCGCCGTGTTTTACACCGGGTTTTGCCATAAATGTCTCCCTCGCGTCAGATGTTTCGGGAATCGTTCGGGTAGAGCGTCGATTTGTGTTGCAAAAATGAGTTCCGGATGCCTGTGGCTGACCCTATTTTCAGCGTCTGGCCAAAGAACTGCAGGCGCGCTCGACTCAATTAACAAATTCTTCTCCTGCGAAGCAAGAAAAGACTACTCCCCGCTACCATTCCTGCCCGGCCAAGCCGCAGGACATCTTTAGCCACGGATAAACGCGGACGAAAAACGAAAACAATTGGATAAGGATGTGTTCGCGGCCAAGTCACTGCTTTTTTCTTCGCGTCCCGCGGGCTCCGAGGTCGATGAATCATTCAGGTTACTGCCCGCTGTTACGACCGGTTTGAAGAAGCCTGATCTTGTCATGACGCATACCATTAGAAAATGACAAAACCCAACCTGTCAATTTGTAATTTGCTAATTCTTCTCCTGATCGCCTTACTCCGGAAACGCGACCCGCACGCGCGTCATCCCGCGCACCGAGTTGGTGAGATAGACGGCATCGGCGGTCCGCAGGTCTTCGATGCGCAAGACGCGTTCTTCCGCCCGGGTTTCAGTGTACAGGAATTCGGCGCGGAAGATACCGGCCAGGAGGCCACACGATTGCGGCGGTGTGGCGTAAACTCCGTCTTTGCAAATGAAGACATTCGAGATCGCCCCCTCGGTCAGCTCCCCCCTTTCATTGAAAAAAAGAACATCAAAAAAACCGAGAGCCGTGTGGGTGCGGTACGCATCATCGTAGAGGCCGCGGCGCGTCGTTTTGTGAAAGAGGAAGCGATCTGCGCTGTCGGTGTTTATTGAGGAAAGCGCTACCTTCGGCACACCGGCAGGCGGCTGCTCGATCTCTCCGAGGGAGTGGCTGACGCTGCCGTCCGCTGCCAGCAACAATCTGACGCGATGCGGTTTACCGGAGCAGAGTGTGCCGGCAATACTCGCCATTTCCGCGCGTATCATTTTCTCATCGAACGGAAACCCGAAATAGAAGGCGGAGTCCCGCAGCCGGGACATGTGGCCCTCCAGCCGTTTGTAACCATCGTGCCACAGCAGGGTTTCGATGAGCGAGAACGGCGCTGACCCGGCGGTGAGGAAATCCGCCTTCAGCCGGCACTCGTCATACTCGTCGTCTGCGTCCGAGTCGTAAACGATGCCGCTGCCCACGCCCATTTCTGCCTGCTTACCCTCGATTGTCACGGTCCGGATCGGCACGTTGAAGCAGGCATCTCCGTCCGGAGCGATAAACCCGATGGCCCCAGTGTATACGCCCCGCGGCCGGTCTTCGAGCTGCTGGATGATGTGCATCGTCCGGCGCTTTGGGGCGCCCGTCACCGAGCCGCACGGGAACAGGCATTTGAACATTTCCGGCCAACGAACGCCCGGCCGCAGTTCCCCGGTGACCGTCGAGGTCATCTGAAAAAGCGTATCGTATCTCTCGATCTCGAAAAGCGAAGGCGTCTGCACGGTTCCGGTTTCGCAGATACGCCCGAGGTCGTTGCGCATCAAATCGACGATCATGACGTTTTCGCTGCGGTTTTTCTCGTCCTGCTGCAGCAGCGTGGCCCGGGCGGCATCTTCGGCCGTGGTCCGGCCGCGGGCCATCGTGCCTTTCATCGGTCGCGCTGTCACGGTTCGACCCTGTTTTCGAAAAAAAAGCTCGGGAGAGAGCGACATGACATAGCGCCCGTCGAGCTTCAGCAGCGCGTTGTAGGCGACTCGCTGATTGCGTTTCAGCGATTCATAGAGTGAAAACGGGGAGCCGCTCAGCTTGAATTTGTACCCCGATGTGAAGTTGACCTGGTAGGTGTCGCCCGCCTCAATGCGGCGCTTGATGTGACCGATCCGGTTTCGGTAATCTGACCGGCTGATGTCGAAACGCACGTCGTCGACAGTATGCGAATCTGTTGCGCCCGTGGCGCGCACCAACCCGGCCGCTTCCCGGTTGAAGCGGCCGGTACGATGGTCGAAGACAATCGCCTTCCCGAACACACCGAACCACAGCAGCGGCATATTTCCGGCATGGGTCTGCGACGACCTCAGGCCGTGCCAACCAAAGCTCGCCTCGTAGGCAAGAAACCCGGCCACGTAGGCGCTATCGCAATAGGTGTTCAGTCGTTCGAGGGCCGGTTCGATTTCGGCGGGGCGCCATGCCTGAACCTGGTGCGCGGGCTCGATGAAGAGGTAGCTGCGAAAGTTGTCATCGTCGAATTTGTTCGTTTCGAGAAGAACAAACGCCGGCAGCGCATCGAGCTCAGGCCAGTTCAAAGGTGGAAGGGGATGAAAGTCAGACATGATCGCAATCCGCAACCTCGGGGCCGCGCATTCCGGCCGGAATCATTGGGCTAGTCGAGCGCCGGCTCCGTCTGAATAGCGGGGCGCATGCGCATGAGCGGCAAGCCGACGAGCAGCGCAATCAGCATGACCAGGCCCGCGCTCCAGTAGGTCATGCGCAGGCCGAGCGCGCCGTATGACCAGCCGCCCCACAACGGGCCGAGAATTCGGGCGAAGGTGTTCAGCGAGCGGCTGGCACCGATGACCGAACCTTGCTCCGACTCGTCTGCGCCGAGGGAAATCAGGCTGCTCAGAGTCGGATTGTTGAGCCCGCTGCCGACACCCATGATGGCCAGCGCGACGAGCAGCGGCATAAGGGTCTTGGTAACCGGCAACAAAAAGAGACTCACCATGCCGAGCGCGACGCCGACCAGGGCGAGCGGCCCCTCGCCGAACATCCGCGACAGGCGGCCGATGAGACCGCCCTGAAAAACCATCACCACAATGCCGATGAAGGCCATCAGGTAGCCGGTTTCCATCACCTGGTAGTGGAAGACTTCATAGGTGAAAAGGGGAAAGGTGATTTGCATACAGGAAAACGCCAGAACGCCCAGGAAATAAACCAGCATCGGCCGCGCCACTTCCGGCCGGCCGACATTGTCGCGAATGGGCGCCACGAATTTTTCATACGACAGGGCCGTCTTGCTTTTGCGCAGTTCAGGCTTGAGAGATTCCGGCAGCTTGAAAACCGCCAGGGTGAACGCAATCAGCGACAGGCAGGCCGCCGCATAGCCGGGCATCGAGTAGCCGTACTTGCTGAGGAAACCGCCGACTGCCGGTCCGACAATGAATCCGACGGCAAAGGCCACGCCGATAAGCCCCATGCCTTTGGCGCGATCCTTCTTGGTGGTGATATCGGCGATATAGGCCATGGCCGCGGAAATATTTCCGGCAAACACACCGCCAAATGTCCGGGCGACAAACAACCACAGCAGGCTGGGCGCCCAGCCGAACACCGCGTAAAAAAACGAGGCGCAGGCGAGGCTCATCAATAGAATCGGACGCCGGCCTATGCGGTCGGAAAGCGCGCCCCAGATCGGATTGAACACGAGTTGCGCCACCGAGTAGGAAATGGCCAGCAGCCCGATGACAAACGGGGTTGCCCCGTACGATTTCGCATAGAGCGGCAGCAGCGGCAGTACCATGCCGAAGCCGATGAGGTCGATGCAAACGACCATGAAAATAATGCCCAGGGATGCCGTATGTTTTCTTTTCATAATTTCCCGGAAACAGCCTTAAGTATGTATGATCTGTCTGACGATAAAATAAACGTCTAATGTGAGAATAACAGACTCGTTTGTCAAGGGAAATGTCGGTCGTTTGCGGGCGCCGCGCTGCCCGCGCAACACCGGTGGCCGAACCGTTCGGCCGCGAAAGGCAGGACAATTCGTGACAATTGTCCTTGCACGGACCGCGATTTCTTTGTATATTTGACCGCTTTTCGAGTCTGCCTCCCTCAAATTGGTATTTGAATTAGTCACTATCTCGTAGGCAATCGTCTACCGGAGGACCTGCAATGACTTATGCTCAGACGATGACGGCTCTATTGTGTTCGGCACTGGTGTGCGCCCCGAAATTCACGAATACCTGCTTCGCCCAGGACACCGATTCCGAACTGGTTTCCATGTATGAGCAGACGCTCGATAATTACCAGAGCGAACGGTTCGACGAGGCCATCCACATGGCCCTTGCCATCAGAGAAAAATATCCGGATGAACCGGCTGGCGCCCTGGGGTTGCTGACAACCTACCAGACCATCAGCCGCAACTATCGCGTTAAGACATTCGATGCCAAGATCGACAGCCTGCTGGATTTGTCGGTGAAGTTGGCTAAAAAGGCGGTCAAGCGCAACCGCAAGGATGGCAAAAACTACTTCTACCTCGGCTGTGCTTACGGCTTCCGCAGCATCGAGCGGGCGAAGCAAAAAGATTGGATGGCGGCTTTTCGCGATGGATCGCAGGTGCCGAAATGTTTCAAGAAAGCCTTAGCCTACAGTCCCGATTTCTACGATTCCTACTACGGGCTCGGCTTGTTCCAATACTGGTCTGCCGCTAAGGGTGCCATGCGCTACCTGCCCTTCGCCCAGAAGAACCGGAACGAAGGCATCGAGCAGATGAAACTCGTCGTCGAGAAAGGTCACTTTCTAAAACCGAATGCCAAGTATGGCCTCATCGCCGCCTACGTTAATGAAGAGGAGTACGACAAAGCCCTGGCGCTCTCGGACGACCTCGTCAAGGTGTACCCGAACAACCCGACGCTGTTTTACCGGCGCGGCCGCATCTTCGAAGCCATGGGGAGATGGGATGAGGCTGCCGCAGCGTTCACGCGTTTGCACGAGATTCTCGTAGCCGCGCCCTACCAGAGCATCAGCTATCAGATGGAAAGCCTCTTCCAGATCGCGAAGTGCGAGTACGAAAGCAAAGACTATTATTCGACCCAGGCGCGCTGTTCGCAAGCCCTTGTGCTTGAAAAACAGCTCGATTTTTCCAGAGAACTCGATGGGCCGGTAGAGAGCTTCGACGATATCAAGAGTCAACTGCACGATCTGCAAGACAAAGTTAACTCGCTTGTTTTGACGCAGGCGGGCAGCAATTAATTTTCCATACCTGAGCAAATCGCTCACTCGGTTAGCACCTGCGCAAAGTTTGTTTCGAGCGCTGAGGGGCAGAGCGTGACTTTGGCGGTCTGCCCTGCCTGAACCTCCCCTGATTTTCCAGTTCTCACTTGCCTGCATTCTGGTATGCAATTTGCTTTCGAGGGCGCATGCGCCGCTCAAATAAGACTTATTTCTTTTCATTCCTATTATTGTGCAGCCTGCAGGCTGCCAGGCCTTTAGCGGCAATTGGCCAGTCCCTTTTGCCGTTCGACCACCTCGGTTACTATATTGGCGACGAGAGTTTGGCGCCGGGCGCGTTGGGAACCCTGGCGGAGACCCTGACCGAAACCGTGATTTTATTGAGCTATCTTCAAGGAAATCCCGTTTGCTTCGTCTCTGACTTTTCGGGTTTTACTGACCCGTTCGGTTGTCTTTACTGGTATGACCAGAATTCTGACCGGCTACGACAAGAACAACGGGCCATATCTTCAAACGGCGTTAAAAGACAAGTCAGTCGCAACAAAGTGTGGTTTGGCGGTGCGCCGCTGCAAACACCGCGCAAGAGGAACCGCGTTCATCACACGTCGTTTCAGGGGAAGATGCCCCCTCTATTCATCAAAAAAAAGAGTGAGGAAAAATGAAACCAACGCTACCGGCTGTGCTGTTACTGATCTTGCTCCTCTTGTTTTGCGCAGGACCAGGCCGGGCCCTGGCCCAGGAAAAGAAGGGCGACCTCGATGATTTTACCGAGGACTTCGGCAATGACGATTCCGAGGACGACGACTCGGCCAGCGATGACACCGAATTCTTCCTTTGGCTGATTTTCAATCACATCGGCGACGTGGCAAGCCTGTGGACGGGTTTGGGACCTTACCCGTCTTATCCTTACGCCGGAAACAACGGCTTCATGACCAACAACAACGAATACCGCAGTTATTTTTTTAACACCGGATTCAGTTACCATTACGTCAACCAGAATCTCCGCAGCTATCAACTGCGCTGGGAAACGCAGTTTGTCGGCCGGAGCAAACTCTCCTTCGACCTGTCGACCTACCAGGAAGAAGTGTTTGACCAGTTCTCCAACCTGCCGCGCAAAGATCATTTGACATTGATGGGCTTCCGCTACGGCTATGCGGCCTACCGCTCTCCGCAACTGATCTTAAACATCGAAGGCGGTTATCGCGGCCTTTACCACCATAACCGTCTCTCGGGCCCTGAAATTGCGCTTGACATGCAACTCTTTCCCCGCAAGCCACTCATCTTTGAAACCAAGCTTGCTGCAGCCTACGTCGGTGAATCGCCGCTGTACACAGTGGAATCGAGCTTGGGTGTGATGGTTGGCCGTTTGGAATTTCTCGGAGGCATCCGGGTTCTGAAAAACAAGGATCAGGATCTGCTGGATGGATTTCAGGTGGGGCTCCGGATTTGGTACTAGCCTGACAATTCAAACACACCGACGGGAGGAAAGAAAGTGACAGTGAGAAGAACCGTCTTATTATTCATGGTTTGGTTGTTTTGGGTGTGGGATTCTCCACTCGTGTTTAGCCAAATACCCGCAAAGAAATTTACAAAATACGAAGTTGGCGTAACCATCGGAATGCCGGGTCTCATTCAGCCTGTTATCAGCGGTTATTCCAGAAGTCGGTTTGGTTGGCGCATTTCCGGAATGGTGACGCCAAACGTCAAGGGTTTTCAGGGAAATCTTCTGTTTCGCCTGGTGGATCGGAAAGGTGTTTCGTGGAACGCCGGCGTCGCGGCCGGTCATTCAAAGATTAGTTACGATTCGAGGCAAACCTGGAGTTACGGGGGGCTTACAACATCGTTGAACTTGTACGGATTTTTTGTGGAAACCGGACTTACCTGGGGCCGCGGCGATTTTAGCAATCCCCAATTGATCGGGCAGATCGGTTATGTTTACCGTTTTCGCAAATAGAATTTCAGATGTTTGGCTTGATGGAGTAAAACCACAAATTTGAGGAGGGTCGTGATGGCGAAACGTCTCATCCAATCGACGGTTGTATGCAACTTAGTTATCTTCTTTTCTTGTCTGCCGGCTTTGGGGCAGAATCTTGTTGAGATGTCCTTTCTCCCGACCCGGGGAACCGTCTTTTCAGTCAAGACACAGGCCAGGACTCTTTATTTGGCGGAGTTCAGGGGCGCCTCTTCGATGTTTAGCCTGCTTAATTCATGAATTTTGCCACAGAGCCACAGAGGGCACTGAGAAA